>JASEFH010000073.1 GCA_030019205.1 Methanomicrobiales archaeon | reverse complement strand
ACCCTTGGCTGATTGTCATTGCCAAGGAAACCTTGGGTTTTCGGTGTCCCCAGTTTTCATCGGGATTGTGGTTACTCATGCCAACATTCTCACTTCTTAGCACTCCACCGTCAGTCACCTTCCGGCTTCACTGCGCTAAGAACGCTCCCCTACCTCCCTGAGATAATTTTATATCTCAAGGGGTCTTATCTTCGGTACTGAGCTTTAGCCCCGATAAATCTTCGGCGCAAGATCCCTCAGTTAGTAAGCTGTTACGCACTTTTTAAAGGATAGCTGCTTCTAAGCTCACCTCCTAACTATCAGAGGAATCCCACTTCCTTGAGTGCACTTAGCTCAGATTTAGGGACCTTAGATAAAGATCAGGGTTGTTTCCCTTTTGACCTTGGGCCTTAGCGTCCAAAGTCTGACTCCAGGGATTAACAAAGAGAAATTCGGAGTTTGGTAGAAATACCTGGATTTCTCCACGATATTTCTTCCAGTGCTCTACCTTCTCCTTGAAACTCCCCAGGCTAGCCCCAAA
>JASEFH010000072.1 GCA_030019205.1 Methanomicrobiales archaeon | reverse complement strand
CGAGCACTTCTTTCGGGACCGCGGCCGAGGATGCGGTGAGCAGCCCCTCCCCCAGTGTGGCCGCTCGGAAGTAGTTAGGGATCAGCCCTTCCCAGGGCGCGGGCGGCAGCGCTGCGAGGTCCGCCTCTCTCAGGGTTCCATCCTGGCGGCACAGGCAGTAAGCGGTGGCGTAAGCGCCGGCATCGGGATACCGTGCCCGCAGGCGGAGGATCGTGGGGAGGAACTCCGGCAGCCACCGATCGTCGGCGTCCAGGAACGCGACCAGATCGGCCCGTGCTTCGGCTATTCCCCGGTTCCGCGCATGCGCTGCTCCCATGTTCTTCTGGGTTGCCAGACGGATTCGCGGATCCCCGAACTGCCGCACCACCGCGGCGCTGCCGTCGGTCGAACCGTCGTCGACTATGATCAGCTCGAAGTCCGTCTCGGTCTGTGCGAGAACAGATTGTACCGCCGCCCCGACGTGCCGCGCTTTGTTGAAGAGCGGCATGACGACGGATACTCTCGGTACGTATCCCGTGCTATCGATCCCGGATGCTTCTCTTAAAGGTTCGAACAGCATCTGCCCTCCCGCGTCCGCCAGCCGGGTGACGACCATCGCGAGATGGATCGCGGAAGGAGAATATATAAT
>JASEFH010000071.1 GCA_030019205.1 Methanomicrobiales archaeon | reverse complement strand
ATTATATATTCTCCTTCCGCGATCCATCTCGCGATGGTCGTCACCCGGCTGGCGGGCTTGGAAGGGCCGATGCTGGTCGAACCCTGGAGAAAAGTATCCGCAATCGATGGTACGGAATACGTACCGAAAGTATCCGTCGTCATGCCGCTCTTCGACAAGGCGCGGCACGTCGGGGCGGCGGTGCGTTCTGTCCTCTCCCAGACCGAGACGGACTTCGAGCTGATCGTCGTCGACGACGGTTCGACCGACGGCAGCGCCGCTGTGGTGCGGCAGTTTGGGGATCCGCGCATCCGTCTGGTAACCCAGAAGAACATGGGAGCAGCGCATGCGCGGAATCGGGGAATAGCCGAAGCACGGGCCGATCTGGTCGCATTCCTGGACGCCGACGATCGGTGGCTGCCAGAGTTCCTGCACACGATCCTCCGCCTGCGGGCACAGTATCCCAATGCCGGCGCCTACGCCACCGCCTACTGCGTTTGCCGCCCGGATGGAACCCTGAGAGAGGCGGACCTCGCGGCGCTGCCGCCCACGCCCTGGGAAGGACTGATCCCGAACTACTTCCAGGCCGCCACCCTGGGGGAGGGGCTGCTCACCGCATCCTCGGCCGCGGTCCCGAAAGAAGTGCTCG
>JASEFH010000070.1 GCA_030019205.1 Methanomicrobiales archaeon | reverse complement strand
TCCCGCCTGGGCGTGGACGACCCCCGCTTCTCAACCGAACCCTCCTCCGACGGCACATTCCGGATGGTATCCTGTTCGCACGTGGTGCCGGTCAAGCGGCTCGGACTGCTGGTCCGGGGACTGGCAGAACTGGGCAGACTGAGGCCCGAGCAGACGTTCGAGTGGGTTCACATCGGCGACGGCCCCGAGCGGGGAACAATTGAGAAGCAGGCGATGAGCACTCTGCCCGAGAACGTCCGCCCAACCTTCCTCGGCCAGATTCCCCACGAGGAAGTGATGGAGTTCTACTGCAGGCACTGCGTCGACCTGTTCCTGAACGTCAGCGAGTCCGAGGGCATTCCGGTGACGATCATGGAGGCCCAGAGCTGCGGCATCCCCGTCCTTGCGACAGCGGTCGGCGGAACCCCGGAGATCGTCACGGAGAAGGTCGGGCTCCTCCTCGGTCCGGATCCGCATCCCGGGGACATCGCCGGTGCGATCGGTACGTTCGTGGACGATCCGGCCGGCACGGAGCGGATGCGCCGGCAGAGCCGGGCGAACTGGGAGGAGAACTACAACGCGGAGAAAAATTTCAGAGAGTTCGCGCGGCAGCTCGAAGCCATCGTCTCGTGAACCCGGTACATGCAGACA
>JASEFH010000069.1 GCA_030019205.1 Methanomicrobiales archaeon | reverse complement strand
CTGTGGTTCGTTAGGCCCCACTTTCGTGCCGTGGTTTCTTGTTGGCCGAAACCGCGTCAGGCTGACTTTTGCCCTTACACTCAACAGCAGATTTCTGACCTGCTTGAGTCAACCTTTGGGCGCCCTTGTTATCTTTTTGAGGGCGTAGCGCCCCACCCAAACTGCCCACCTATAGTTGTCCTCCCGAAAGAGTTAGCGGTACAACCTCAGAAGAGCGGTGTTTCATTATCGACTCAGAAAGAGCCTGACGACCCTTTCCTAATAGCGTCTCCCGCCTACGCTACACATCCAAGGTCATACTGCAGCAACAGGCTGCAGTAAAGCTCCACGGGGTCTTCTTTTCCTGCTGGGGGGTACTGGACTGCTCACCAGTAAGTCATTTTCGCCGGTCTCCAGGTGGGGACAGTAGCGCTCTCGTTGGTCCGTTCATGCAAGTCGCCAATCAAGCGACAAGGTATTACGCTACCTAACTCCCCCTTTTTCTGTTAACGCTTTTGCGAGCGTTAGCGAGCAAAAGGGTTAAGAGGGTCATAGTTACCCCCGCCGTTTAACGGTCCTTCTTCCCCTTGTAAAGAGCTTTCAGATACCGTTACTGGGCAGGATTCACCGACCATACTAAACATTTCTGTCTTGCGGTCGGCTATGTTTTTATTAA
>JASEFH010000068.1 GCA_030019205.1 Methanomicrobiales archaeon | reverse complement strand
CGATGAACCGCTGTTCGTGCTGCCGGTCTCCCTCACCTTCGGGGACCATGCGGTCACCGGCTACGTCTACTACGACCAGCAGCGGGAGCAGGAAGAACGGAAGACATTCTACCGCCGGCTCCACGGCACCATCACACGGCTGAAGGCGATCCATCTGCGGCCCTGGATGCGCCCAGGAGAGGTGTTCGAGGAGACCGCCCGCTCCTATGCTCCCTATCTCGCCTGGACGGTCCAGGAGAACCGGTTCACGATCTCCCTCCGCCAGAACGCCATCTCCCAGCGGGTGAACCGCATGGGAAAGTTCCTCCTGCTCTGCCGGGGGGAGTTCGGCTGGGAGGACTGTCTCGCCCTGTACCGCTGCAAGGACCTGGTGGAGAAGGGGTTCTCCCAGCTCAAGAACGACCTCGGGGCACTCCCGCTGGGGGTGCGGAAGGAGTCCACCCTGCGGGGATACCTCTTCGTCTGCTTTCTCGCCCTCCTCCTGCGGATGCGGCTGCTGCACCGCATGCAAGAATCGGGGCTCTCCACGCACTACTCGGTTGAAGGGGTGCTGACCGAACTGGAGAAACTGCGGATTATGATCCTGCCCAACGGCACCCGGATCCAGACGGAGCAAACCAAACGGCAGAGGGAGATCCTGGAGGGACTCGGACTATGTGCCTAATTGGGTGGGAGATCAGGCTGTTCAGGTAGTCGACTATCGTTGTGCCCAGCACGGCAGCGAGGGTCAGGAGC
>JASEFH010000067.1 GCA_030019205.1 Methanomicrobiales archaeon | reverse complement strand
CCACGCACCCGTGAAGGGTGCGACCCGAGCGATTCGAGGAGCGCGATAGCGTCCTCCCCATTTCAACCCACGCACCCGTGAAGGGTGCGACCAGCCCCTCGGCGAGGTTTTGCCAACGATGATCCATTTCAACCCACGCACCCGTGAAGGGTGCGACGGTCTGCCTCAGTCGTAAGGTCGCGGGCGTCGATATTTCAACCCACGCACCCGTGAAGGGTGCGACGCGCCTCCATGCACGATTTGCAGAGCGTCTTGTTCATATTTCAACCCACGCACCCGTGAAGGGTGCGACCGAACTCGCGAGGGGCCAGGATGGTCTCCGACGTATTTCAACCCACGCACCCGTGAAGGGTGCGACTGCTGTGGGAGACGCGCATCTGTCCCTATCATCAATTTCAACCCACGCACCCGTGAAGGGTGCGACGTGCTGCAATAAGCGCACTTGTAATGCTGCATATTATTTCAACCCACGCACCCGTGAAGGGTGCGACTTCGATCTGCAGGGCTTTGAGGATCTGCAGGGCCTATTTCAACCCACGCACCCGTGAAGGGTGCGACAGGTTGGCACGGACGCCCCGCAGTCCCGTCGTCTTATTTCAACCCACGCACCCGTGAAGGGTGCGACTGGCCAAAAAGAGCTCTCAGACGACCCTCCGGTCAAAATTTCAACCCACGCACCCGTGAAGGGTGCGACGTGAGCGCCGTCCGGGAAATACTCCAACTCCTGGAGATTTCAACCCACGCACCCTTCACGGGTGCGTGGG
>JASEFH010000066.1 GCA_030019205.1 Methanomicrobiales archaeon | reverse complement strand
TGACCTTAGGATCGGCTCCTTGGATTGTATGGGCATATAAGTACAAGGAGCCATCGTACCTTAGATCTTTCGGTCGACGGTACAGTGTCTCACTTCTGAAGGGTTTCTACAGAGCCCGAACTTAGGGTATTTATAAAATCAATTAAATCTAGAGGACATCCCAAAATTATAAGACCCTTGCGGATCCTAAGCCCGGGGCATGGCATTCCAGGAAATCGACGACGATCTCTGGGAGATTATCCGGAAGCATCTTCCCCGGCAGAAACCCCACATCGGCCGACCCCGGCGGGATCCCCGATCGCTCATCAATGGGATCTTCTCCGTCCTGACCACCGGGTGCGCCTGGAGCGATGTCCCCGAGAAATACGGGACCAAATCGACGGTACACCGGTACCACCTCGAACTCTGTAAGCGGGGAGCCTATCAGGCGATCTTCCTCGACCTTCTCCAGTCGGGCTACGATCTCCAGAAACTTGAGCTCGTCCACTGCATCACCGATACCAAGGATATTCCTGCGAAAAAGGGGGAACTATCGGCTATGATGGCTATAAGAAGGTGAAAGGGAATAAGCTCAGCGCCCTGGTCGATCAACAGGGACTCCCTTTGGCCTGTCTGGTCGCTCCGGCGAATATCCACGATTCACAGCTCTATGCACCAACGGTTGCCGCATTCGCGATTCCCGGAACCACGGAGAAGCCTGCAGTCATCTCCGCAGATGCAGCCTACGATTCCCACGAGATCCGACAATACTCGAGAAAACGAGGTATCAAGAGCAACATTCCCGTCAATCCGAGAAGCCGGAAATCCCCCAAGCGAGGACGACCGGTCTGGTTCAATCGGGATCTCTACAAGAAACGAGGGGCGATTGAACGGTTCTTCAGCTGGATCGAGGCCTTCAAGAAGCTGGTTCCTCGCTACGAACGGTACGAACATTCATTCCTGGGGCTCATATATCTGGCCTGTGCCGTGATGATCGGGAGAGTTTTGGGATGACCTCCTAATAAAGGACGATACTGTCTCTATACTTACAGACTCCTTACAGACTCAAATGCACAATTGCTATGTGATGCAATATCTCCCCCCTTCAGCTGAAATACAATTATCTTTTCGATGATATATAAATGAGTCAAATTATTGGCTCTGTAGAAACCCTTCAGAATTGAGGCACTGTCCTATCGACCGAAAGATCTAAGGTACGAGCGGCTCCTATCCGTATATGCCAATAATAAGCCACAAGGAGCCACTATTAAGGTCG
>JASEFH010000065.1 GCA_030019205.1 Methanomicrobiales archaeon | reverse complement strand
GGTGGCGCTGATCTGGCGGGGGGAGAACGGGGAGGAGCGGATCTTCACCTACCGCCGCCTCCACCGCGACGTGATGCAGTTCGCCAACGCCCTGAAGGATCTCGGGGTGGGGAAGGGGGACCGGGTCTGCATCTACATGCCGCTCGTGCCCGAGCAGGTCATCGCCATGCTCGCCTGCGCCCGGATCGGGGCGGTGCACAGCGTGGTCTTCGGCGGGTTCGGGGTGACGGCGCTCAACCAGCGGATCAACGACGCCGAGACCAAAATCGTCATCACCGCCGATATCGCCATGCGCCGCGGCAAGACCATCCCCCTCAAGACGCTGGTGGAGGAGGCGGTCGTCAATGCCCCCACCGTGGAGAGGATCGTGGTGCTGCGCCGGCGGTCGCCGCCCGTCGAGCTCGAACCGAATATGGAGGTGGACTTCCGCGAGATCATGGAGCGGGCGGCGACCAAGTGCCCGCCGGAGGTGATGGATGCGGAGGACCCGCTCTTCATCCTCTACACCAGCGGGTCGACCGGCACCCCGAAGGGCGTCGTGCACACCTGCGGCGGCTACATGGTCGGGACGTACTACACCACGAAGACGGTCTTCGATATCAAGGAGAACGACATCTACTGGTGCACCGCGGACCCGGGCTGGATCACGGGGCACTCCTACATCATCTACGGGCCGCTCGCCGTCGGCGCCACGGTCTTCATCACCGAGTGCACGCCGGATCATCCGGATCCGGGATGCTGGTGGAACCTGATCGAGGAGCAGGGGATCACCATCTTCTACACCGCCCCCACCGCCATCCGCATGTTCATGCGGATGGGGGAGGAGTGGCCGAACCGGTACGACCTCTCCTCCCTCCGCATCCTGGGTTCCGTGGGCGAACCCCTGAACCCCGAGGCCTTCGAGTGGTACTACCGCACCATCGGGTGCAGCCGCTGCCCCGTCGTCGACACCTGGTGGCAGACCGAGACGGGCATGCAGATGATCACCACGATGGTCGGGGAGCCCATGAAACCGGGATTCGCCGGCAAACCCATCCCGGGAGTCGTCGCCGACGTCGTCGACAGGTCGGGAAACCCCGTTCCGCCGGGAACCGGCGGATTCCTGGTGATCAAAGAGCCCTGGCCCGCCATGTTCCGCACCATCTACAGGAACGACGAGCGCTACCGCCAGTACTGGAACACGATTCCGAACTGCTACACGGCGGGAGACCTGGCCGTGAAGGACAGGGACGGCTACATCATGATCCTGGGGCGGGCAGACGACATCATCATCATCGCCGGCCACAACATCGGCACCGCCGAGGTGGAGAGCGCCCTCGTCTCCCACCAGGCGGTGGCGGAGGCCGCCGTCATCGG
>JASEFH010000064.1 GCA_030019205.1 Methanomicrobiales archaeon | reverse complement strand
CCTGACCCTGCACAACCTCCGCGCCTTTCAATCCTCATTTTCCGAGGAACGGTATTGAAACAACAGTCGTATCGTGGCAGCTCAGCCGCGCACTCCGTCTTTCAATCCTCATTTTCCGAGGAACGGTATTGAAACACTTGATACTACCATTGGAGAGAACTATATTCAGATCTTTCAATCCTCATTTTCCGAGGAACGGTATTGAAACGGAGCAGAAATAGCATTTTATCCTCCAACAGGTAGTCACTTTCAATCCTCATTTTCCGAGGAACGGTATTGAAACGACTTCTCGGTGTTGGTGCCCGAACGGGTTATTGTGCTTTCAATCCTCATTTTCCGAGGAACGGTATTGAAACGCATCGAACCAGCAGGGGTCGGGGGCCTGTAGGTCCACTTTCAATCCTCATTTTCCGAGGAACGGTATTGAAACCTACCCTGGCAGCTGACGTTACCGTTACGGCCTGTACTTTCAATCCTCATTTTCCGAGGAACGGTATTGAAACTGAAATACCCGAGTTTCCTCGTCATTCATCGACACTCTTTCAATCCTCATTTTCCGAGGAACGGTATTGAAACCTCGCAACTGAGCAGTATCCGATAGCCCTGCACACTTTCAATCCTCATTTTCCGAGGAACGGTATTGAAACATAGATTCGCCTGATCCATTGCCGCGCCGTTATCATACTTTCAATCCTCATTTTCCGAGGAACGGTATTGAAACCCACCCTCGACCCGCAGACCGTCGAGGCATTATTCTTTCAATCCTCATTTTCCGAGGAACGGTATTGAAACGTAACTTCACCTTTACCGTTAGTAGCATAGTGTATCTTTCAATCCTCATTTTCCGAGGAACGGTATTGAAACGCCGCAAGTGCCTTCGACGGCGATTTCGACACCGACACTTTCAATCCTCATTTTCCGAGGAACGGTATTGAAACTCACGATCGACCATACCCAGATCGGGGAGGACCTGCCTTTCAATCCTCATTTTCCGAGGAACGGTATTGAAACTGATCACCGTGGATGCCCCCGATGGCATGGTGTGGTGCTTTCAATCCTCATTTTCCGAGGAACGGTATTGAAACATGTGATCATCCGCACACACCTACCCCCCATAATTCTTTCAATCCTCATTTTCCGAGGAACGGTATTGAAACGCCCGTTTCCCAGCTCACCGACTGCCCGTTCTACTTCTTTCAATCCTCATTTTCCGAGGAACGGTATTGAAACCCGGCAACCGTCGGATACCCGGTCGTCCCCCACGGTCTTTCAATCCTCATTTTCCGAGGAACGGTATTGAAACAAAACCTACCGCGAGTCCACACTGGATTGTACAACAGTCTTTCAATCCTCATTTTCCGAGGAACGGTATTGAAACACATAGACCGGGCCCGGAGAATAGAGAAATTTTACGCTTTCAATCCTCATTTTCCGAGGAACGGTATTGAAACTGGCTTGAATATCATGTA
>JASEFH010000063.1 GCA_030019205.1 Methanomicrobiales archaeon | reverse complement strand
TCCTCATGGTCGCCATCACGGTGATCCTCGCAGCGGTCATCGCTGCGTTCGTGTTTGGTATGACCGGCAACGTCCAGACGACCAAATCAGTTGGAGCCACAGTATCGCAAAGCGGTACTGCAATCACGCTCGTTTATCAGGGCGGACCTGATGCATCCGTTGTGACTGGCATTAATTGGACAATCGATGGGATAGAGCAGGATCCATTAAATGACAGTTCTAATGGTACATTGAAAGTTGGAACATCTAGAACAAATGTATCCGCTGGAACAACTGGCCGCGATCACGTTGTTGCAGTGGTATTCTTCCAGGATGGTAGCTCTCAGGTTATCCTGGATACCTACGTCTAAATTTAATCCTTTTTCGGCCTTGTAGAAACCCTCAATGATCAAAATAAGAGAAACATTTTTGATCCACTTATCCAAGTTGTAGATGAGGATCTTGACCTTGATCTCCTTGACCTGGTACCAGTTTTTCGAGCTTTCAGACTCTCTCCGAACCGTCTCTTGAGGACGGAGAAGGCGGTCTCCACGAGGTTTCTCCGGTGATAGAGGGTCGGATCGAAGGTTCTGGCGATCTCCCGTCGATATCTCCCATGGATCTTCTTCCGCTTTCGGTCCCGGACCGGGATTAGGGATTCAGCTTCGAGCCGTTCGCGGATCAGAACATGGAGATCCTCGGCATCATATCCCTTATCCAGCACGTAGCAGGCCGATCGACGAGTCCGGTGACAAGTCTTTAGGAGATACTCCGCATGAGGAACATCATGGATCGGATGCTGAGAGAACTTGAATCCGGTGACGATCTGCCGCTGGGTATCCACGGCGATCGAGGTCTTGATGTACCGTTTTCTCACCTTCCCGGTCCTCCAGGAGTAATAGGAACTGGCATAGGAACTCGTAAATCCGGAGGCATCGATGGCGGTGACGGCTATCACATCTCCTCGCCGGTACAGGGAGGAGACCAGTCGTTTCTGGATCCGGGTCAACCTGAGGGAGGAAAGTCGCTGCAGGAACTTGTGGAGGGTGGTGAAGTGGAGGATGGCCTCCATGTGGAGCAGCTGCCGAATCGGATCCATCACCTCGACCAGATCGGTGAATCCCCGATAATCCTGTCTCAACTGTTCTTTCAGGAGCAGGAGCACCATCAGCTGATGTTGGGTGTAGGTCTTCTTCGAGTATTTGCAGGAGTAGAGCGGAAGGTGGGAGGCTCGGACAGCGGAGATCGCTGCCTCCGTAAATATGATATACCGGGATGCTAACACTATGAACGGCTCCTCTGTTTTGTCTTTGGTCAGATCAACAAGGAGCCTCATTTCTCATAGATATTTCCCTACCTGCGAAGAATTGAGCCCGAAGAGGATCTCTACAGAATCATTTATCCTGGGGCTCATATCCTCGGCCTGTGACATTGCCTGCGATCGCAAGATCCGGAAGTTATATGATGACCTTCCTGAGATTTGTGGATAATATAATGAACTTATTATCTATGTTGGCCTTATTGTCTTGAAAGATTTCTTTTATCAGTCAACAATTTATTATTTTAAGAAGTACAGCATATTTATCTTGTTTTAAATTTCGAAAATTATAAAATAGATTAGTATGAACCATAATCTATGGCGCGAAAAATCTTGATACTATTGGTAATATTAATCCTCTGCACC
>JASEFH010000062.1 GCA_030019205.1 Methanomicrobiales archaeon | reverse complement strand
GGTCAAAGGTGCAGTTGCAGCGGCTGGCGGAATGGTGAAATGCGGAGGGGGCTATCTTCCATATTTCTGAAAATTCTGGAAAGACCCAATATATCAAGCATCCATACCGCAGATGGTCCTTCGACGCATATTTCGTACCTTAGCCTGCTACCATTGCAGGACGACTTTTTGTTGTGCTACCTCAACCGCGACAAAGACCCTAGGCAAAGAGTGGATGTTCTTTCGAAATATAAATCCCTGATAAGAAGTGCAGGTCCCAGGCAAGGCGAAAAACGCCTCCATACACCAATCCCGATCTCACTTCACAGCCGGTATCGTGAAGTAAAACGTCGATCCCTTCCCCGGCTCGGACTCGACCCAGATCCGCCCGCCGTGGCGGTCGATGATCCGTTTGACAATGGCGAGACCGATACCCGTCCCCTCGTAGGCGTCCATGCCATGGAGCCGCTGGAAGATGACGAAGATATTCTCGAAGTACTGGGTCTCGATCCCGATCCCGTTGTCCGTCACCGAGAACCGGACCATGCCATCCTGCTGTTGAGCGGAGATGTGAATGGCGGGGGAACGTCCGGTCTTCTAAACTTGATCGCGTTGCTGACGAGATTCTGGAAGACCTACCGGACCTGGTTGGCATCGGCGATCACCCGGGAGCGGTCCCGGGTGATCGTCGCACCGTTCTCTTCCGCTATGGAATGAATGGAGGCCAGGACATCCTCCACGACCGCCGTCGCGTCCGTGGGGCGGAAGTCCCCGCCTTGGGTGTTGACCCGGGAGAACTCCAGCAGATCGGTGATCAGGTGCTGCATCCGTTTCCCGGCGGAGACGATGTAGTGGAGGAACTCGTCGGCGTCGGGGTCCAGCTGGCCCCGGTAGCGCTTCTCCAGCAGCTGGGTGAACGTCACCATGGTCCGCAGGGGTTCCTGCAGGTCGTCGCTGGAGATGAAGGCGAACCGTTCGAGATCCTCGTTTGAACGTTTGAGACGTTCGGAATACTCCTTCAGGGCCCGCTCGCTCCTGTGCAGCTCGGTGACATCCATGGCGATGAAGATGACGTCTTCATAGGGATGGGCGGGATCGAGCAATGACGAACTGAGCAGGATATCAGAGACCTTTCCGTTCTTGTGCCGCCAGTGAGTCTCCACCGCTCCAAGTCCGTTCTTGAGAATCTGGGCATACTTCTCGCGTCCGACGTGCTCGTACTCGTCGGCTGAAGGGTAGAGGATACGGGAGCATCCCTGCCAGGTCCCGGGAATGCGCCGCCCAGCATCGTTCGAGCGGCTCTATCGGCATAGCGGATCGTGCGCCCGTTGTCGAGCCGCAGCGCGGAATTGGGATTTTCAGCGGGAATTCGTTCGATAGACTCACGTCCCTCCTCCGCTCTCTTCCGTTTCACATCGGCCTGCTTGAGGGACGCAAGCTCCTGACGAAGCGCCGAGTTCGCTCTCCAGGGCTGCTATCCGCTCCAGAATCCTCCGTTCCACTTCCGCAGAAGAATTTCCTCTCTGTTCGTCCGGTGTCTGACGGATTGTCTCTTCGGGTGTGCCTGGGGATACTGCCATGCCCCTCCGCTCGAGATTATACCCCGAGATGAAGGAACTATGCACTATATCGTGAAAAAGTGCCCGTCCCCTCACGGAGGAGAACGCCGGTGATGAGTGAAGAAGAGTCAATTGTTCCTCCTTCGCATTCCTCTCCCCGCCATCGATTGTACTCTCCCGGAACATCAGCCGCTTTGCCGTCTTCGGGGTCGATATCCCTCTCGAGGCCGCTCCGGATCTGTGGGAAGGCCTTCCCGTCTACACCTGCAGTCTCCGCCTCTGAAGAGGCGGGGCGATATCGATCTCGAAAAGACACCAGCCCACTCATGTCGCATGCGATGTCGCCCCTGCCCGATCATAAAAACGCCGAAAAAAACCCATGCAGGGACACCGCTTCCCCGCCCATGGCCGTCTTCCGGGCAGTTGCCGATACGGGCGCCGGGAATCACAGCAAACAATGAGGACATCCCAAAACTATAAGTCCCTTGCGAACCCTCAGCCCCGGTCATGGC
>JASEFH010000061.1 GCA_030019205.1 Methanomicrobiales archaeon | reverse complement strand
AGACGGTCTATCGCGATACAGGATACTTCGGTGTGAAGCCTCAGGCATCCATGGACAAAACAATGCACCGGAGCACGAGAGGTCATCCTCTCTCGATGAAGGAAGAGAGAAGAAACAGAGCGATCATGCGGGTCAGAGCACTCGTGGAGCGACCCTTTGCCGTGATCAAGAGGGTATATGATGGAGCTCATGCGCTCGTCACCACCTGTGCAAGAGTTCATGTGAAGATGCTCTTCTGCTGTTTCTCTTACAACCTCCCGCAGCTCCTCACCATACATGGGTCATCCTCCTAGCGGCAGCTCTCCAAAGAGAGAAGAAAAATGACGATGAATCAAGGGATTTAGGAGAGGTTAAAGAGAAGAGGGGAACTAATCGGCAGGATTCGGGGATGGTGAGGGATGTTATTCAACTAATGATGGGATAATCGTAATCCTCAGATATTTCTGAATCATAGACTGACGATAGGCGATATGCTTTAGTGCCTGGCGACTCTTGAAATGATGGAAATTATTGTCCAATTCAGTATTTTCACCCTGATGGTTTCGATATCAGTTTATTTTTGTGTAATAAATTTCTGCAAATCCCTATTTATATTGATATTAAATTTGTAAAAGCATAAATAAAGGTTCTGCAAAATCATACACTGATGACACAGATTCGGCATATCGTTCTGGCATTGCTTCTCCTGGGGGTCCTGTGCATGGCAGCAGGGTGCACCGCTGCCGAGAAAGGTGGCGTTCAACCGCCCTGGTTCCCACCGGCGACCACCACGCCCTCCACGTCCGGCAGCGCGACTCCCGCTCCCACGAATACGTATGTAACGGTAGCGACGCCCTACCCGGCCACACCCACGACCACGCGCGGAATACCGACACCCACCTTCAGGGCGCCTCCGACAAAAACCGGGAGTGGAACCGACTATCTGGAGATATTCAGCGACACGATGTACTTCAACTATAACTCGACCGCTCTCGAGTACGACGTCCATAATCCTCCGTTCATCATCGAGTACAACATCATCCCGGCTACCGTGACGCGGGAGGTGGTCGTCACGAGCGACTACGGTTCCCGCGAGACCAAGAAGATCACTGTTACATCCGTTGACGATCAGTCCTGGTTCGAGATCACCGTGCGCGATCGGGAGTCCGGTCAGGTGATCATCCAGGAAGGGTTCGGGAGACCTTACCAGCAATGGGACACCAGAGATCAGATCAGGATCCTCAGCGCCGGGTCCTACCATATCGATCTGCGCGGAGGGAAGGAGATCCGTGTCGACCTCCGCATGACCGTTGGGAATAGTTAATATCGGATCGCCTCCATCTCTTTTTCATGCCGGCATGCCGTGACTGCTCCTTCTACACGGCACGGAACGCACGGGAAGGTGAATGTAAAATCCAGGGCACTGTGCCTGCCGAGAGGGAGGCGGAGAGATGCCCTTCCCGCACATTCCGTCCGCGATCGTAGAGCAGACAATCATTTTAAGTGCTGATAGCGACAAAATACTATGGCATCTCAGGTCCCGGTAGGGTAGTGGATATCCTAGAAGCCTGCGGAGCTTTTGACCCGGGTTCAAGTCCCGGCCGGGGCGTTGCCGTATTTTGAGAAGGCAGTCTTTCCGTCGCACCTAGCAAAGCCGAATCCGTCATAAAGAGCGGTCTTTGCACCAACCTCGCGCATGGCGATCCCGAATGTCAGGGGATCTGTCGAGCGTGCCATTGTTCAATCCCTCGAAACAGATCGGAACGCGATTTATTACTCTCCTCGTATAATCTCCAGATCTTCCAAAAGGTTTTTGTATAATGTCCGCATTTGTGCGGGGCATGAGAAGGCGGATTATGCTTCTGGTATCCCTCATAGCGATTGCTTCTTTCGGCTTTTTCGCTGGGGCAGCGGCGCAGGGAGGATATGATGGCGGGAACGGCCAAGGGGAAGCCCCGGTCGGTCCTGCATTGACGCTCGTCGAGCCGCAGGAGGGGGCGAACCTCAGCGGCGATACCATCACCGTAGCGGTGAACGTGACCAACTTCAGCCTGGTGGACCGTCTCGGGGCGGCGAACGTGCCCGGTGAAGGGC
>JASEFH010000060.1 GCA_030019205.1 Methanomicrobiales archaeon | reverse complement strand
TCTAGGTTGGATCCAGGGCCAATTCAATTTTACAGAACTTTCGTTACGCTACCCTGTCAACTGCACAGGATACCCTGGGGTTAGTAAAGTATGTGGTTGATTAAGCAGGTTCAGACTTAGAATAAACACCAAATTTATTTTCAATTACTGATCCTTCCTCGGGAGACATGAACAGATGATTCGATTTCCATCTACCAATGTACTAATCTTTGGATTGCTGCTCTGGACGGTAATCACTGGCGGATGCATTGGAAGTGACTACGTAGCCAACCGGGATATCCTGGTCTTCAAGGTCGATGCGGAGGGAAGAGAACAGTGGCATACCCTTATCGATACGGGAGGCGACGATGCAGCCCGGGCCTTCGTGGAGACATCCGATGGAAGCTATATCATTGGCGGTCAAATTGCGACAGTAGGGACGAATTACAAAGAGTTCTCCCATGTACTCGAATTGGATGGTAACGGTTCTGTCGTCTGGAACGCTTCCTCCCCCGGGGAATCGGTAAACTCGATCATGCAGACCGCCGAGGGCACCGTTGCGGCGGTCAGCGGTTCTCTCGGCGGCTCCCGAATCCTGCTCTTCGATTCGTCGGGAGTTCCGCTTGGCAAAGGTGGCCTGGGAGAAGAGATGGATGGGATCGGGCTTTGGATCATCCCGACTTCCGATGGAGGGGCCGCCATAGCGGGTGAAACTGTCTCAAGGGGTATTGGAGCCGGGGACGTATGGGTTCTCAAGCTAGACAAGAACTGGGTTCCGGCCTGGCAGAGAACGTTTGACAGCGGTGCGTGGGACTATACCAGTTCCATCTTTCAGACCTCGGACGGAGGATATCTGGTCGGAGCTCGAATGGATTCCGGCGGTTTATCAGATCGGGATCTATGGATTCTCCGGCTCGATCCATCGGGCATCCTGCTCTGGAATCAAACTTTTCACGAGAGTGGGATAGAAGAACTGCATTTCATGCAGGAGATCCCAGGATATGGTTTCCACATCATATATAAAATTGCAATTCTGGAGAACAATAGGTGGAAGGCAGTCACGATGGAGGCAGTCATGGATCTGGATGGGAATGTGCGGAATCATCAAACTCTCAATGCTTCTTGTCCAGTCATACGGACATCGGATGGCGGATATGCTTTTGCGGAGCTTTCCAGCCGTGATGATATGCGCATTCCCCGTATTCTGAAGTTCGATGCCAGGGGCTCACGCGAATGGGAGACGTTCTTGAACGCTAAACTGCATGGAGGGGCGGTCATCTCCATCACCGAGACATACGATGGTGGATATGCAGTTCTCATTAATGCCGAAAATCCTTATGATCTGTATAAAAGGCGCTGAGATGTTCTTACGAAGCCATGCAAATGAACGTATTCGATGACGTGGGATTCACAAAGCGATGGTATGGTCGTGGAAATTGCAGCTGATAGCCTGCCGATCCATGAATTGCACCTGCGGTCTATCCACTGACACCGATAAAGAGAGTCCGCTAGATTCTGCACCGTTTCAGGGTATGATGGTCAATCGCTTATCTGGTCAATCGCTTATCAGGTCAATCTGATTACCAATATTCGCATGAAGGAGTATTTTCCCTGCAGTTTTTTATTTTATTCGAATAACAATCGGGGAATTTATTCCTGTTCAGGGTACGTCTGCCGCAGAAACTCCGTGTTACCCTAAAGCCCAGGAATCACAATGTGAAAACTCTCATAATTATCGCTCTGCAGAGGTTGTAACGTGTAGATGATGGAGACACAAATCTCTTATACAGAAAAGCAAAGGTTTCAGTGTAGCTCGGGGTTCACACATCTTAGCCGGATAGGAGAACCCCGCTGCTGCCCGTAGGCATTTACCAATGCGCTTCTGATTAGATGAAGTTTTGGATCATGCCTCCGATAACGAGTGGAACAGAGGTAAAAACATGAAAATCCCTAGGAGATCCGGTGTGCCCGGACGAATGAACACTGTCGGAGCCGAACTCCATGATAGCGTTCTGAACTGCCTCAGTTCTTTGGAGGTGGTAGAAGTATGAAAATTTCCATTTTAATTATGGTTATTGCAGTAATCTGTATTACTTTGGTGTCACCCACAACGGCTCTGGAGAATTTATCTGAACGCATAACAAACGGTCATTTTGACCAAGTTACCAGAACTTACGAACAATTACTTTTGGATGAAGAGCTGGGTATTTTTTC
>JASEFH010000059.1 GCA_030019205.1 Methanomicrobiales archaeon | reverse complement strand
TGGAACATCTGCACCCTCCTGCTCAAGGGATACCGGGAGAAGGACCGGCAGAAGGGAGCGGCAGGCACTGGCTGTCCGTGAACCTTTTCAGGAGGGCCGCAGGAGTGCCGACCATGGCAATCTCCCCCGAAATTACCGGGACCGGGTAGCCGGAAGAGGAGATAAGATGCATCCTCCCTTTCCGGTTCATAGATATTCGTGAAAATGAGACATTTTTAGTTGCCCCCTATACGAGTGCAAGACGTCTAGAAGACGCATCGAACCTGACTACCCCCTTACCAGAGGATCTCACTCACCGGTGCACAAAGTGCGTAACACTCCGGCCTACAGCAACCGGATGCAAATTTGATCCGGAGCACGGGATACAGAACCTGAAGATAGGAGTTCTTGGCACCTTCCCCGATGGGCAGACGGATACTCTCGCGATGCAAAAAGGGATTAACCGAGTTCTATCAGCTGACCTAATTCCGGAACCGCCGGGATCAGCTCGGAGAAACTCTGAGTACTCCCGTCTCCCCTCCATACTCCCCGAATCCAGTAGGCCGGTCGGAGGTACGTCTGCTTTGTAATGGGGCTGGGATCCGTGAAGTACACGATGTCGATGTTATTCACGTAACCGATTGCATCCGGTGGTATCATAGCCATGCCGAGCCGAAGATAATCGTCCGTCTGGAACTTTTCCAGCGCTTCTTCGGGCGTGATCATCGGATACTCTCTGTACGGTACATAGGTTCCCCAGTACTTCTCCAGACGTATGATATCGCCTCCACCAGCAACAGTGACTGTTATCCCGTCACCGGTCAGAGTGAAACCGTTCAGTGGCTTCCGAACAAAATGGACCTGCCAATCCTGATAGACGATGGTATCTACGGACCCATCCGTTGATATCGCCCTTCTGGTGCCCCCATGCGAGATAGAAGCAAACTCGGCATCGTCGGGAAACAGTCCATAAGCTAACAGGTACTCCTTTGCGATCTGGACCGCTTTATCCGGGCTCGGAAGATTTTCCGGCCTATCGCGAGGATCGGATTTGCTCAACCGGGAGAAGTCTGCATATATCATTCTTCCATTGAGCCATTCGATCAGGAGCTCGCGATCTCCATCGATGAAGGTGATCGCAATATCTCCTTCCAACATTCCCGTGTTTGAAAACCCGAGCTGTTTTCCAAGAGAGAGAGCCTCTTCTCTCGATATCTCATTCTCTATCCTGTAGACCATGATTGTGCCTGGACTCTCAGGTAAACTTGTGTTCAGCACAACGAATCGCCCTGTGCTCAAACTCTGGCTCTGAACAGGAGCAGTTTTCAAAGAGTTGTTGTCCATCGGGATAGCCTGTTCCGGCACAGAGCCGTTCGTGGATATTAGAATGTAGTATCCAAAGATCAACGTTGCTCCAATAATGGCATATATCAATATATTTATGGAAACCTTTGCTCTCACTTTTACACCTCTTTTCAGATCAACCTGTTTTCATACTGAAAATATCTTGTAAGCGCTGGCGGCTGGCATTGAGATCCATACCCGTACAGATAATCGTCGAGGCATTCAAGAGTCCGCATATCCCCATCGACGTCTGCAGCAAGTATCGCGACCGAATATTGATCTTCAAAAGGAATTGTCAGATCTGCTGCATAGAACCATGCCTCTTTAATTGTCTTCTTCGAGTAGCCATGTGAGCCAACCATGTTCCAGACGAATATCTTGCCTCTGTCTGCAGATCCACAACCTTCAGTATCGAAGCCCAGTATGGAGTGCAGACCACTGAATGGAGGACTCCCATCCAGTACCCGAAAGTGGTCTCGTTGAGGATCTTGCAGGCATCGAGAGCCACCCAATCCAATTGGGTGTTGCCCCACTTCGCGTCGAGATACTGGCATGTATAGTCGTCATTCATGGTCCCAAACTCCAAGCCCACTTCACTCCCATGTCCGGAGAAGTACGCGAAGTGTGCGCTGTCGACCCATTCACTGTCGATGCCACCCATGACGGAGGGATCCTTCCAGTGCTTCTCCCAGGCTGAGTCATTACCCATCAGCGGGAATTTCGGATTCCAGTTAGGCAACCAGTACATCTCGTCGTAAAATCCCTGTGCATCGAGGCCGGATAAATAGAGATTGGCCGCATGGCCGTGATAATCCATCACGTACTCTGCACAGTAATAGTAGCCGCTGGCCGTTCCCGCCATCATCATCACTGCCAATACGAATAGCAATGAAGAAATGATCAAAGGTTTTTTCACGATCTCACTCCCCTTGCTGGCGATGATCCGAAAGCATGAGGGAAGCTTTTTATGAATGCTCAAGCCATCACTACATGCCTACGGGCAGCAGCGGGGTTCTCCTATCCGGCTAAGATACTGTGAACCCC
>JASEFH010000058.1 GCA_030019205.1 Methanomicrobiales archaeon | reverse complement strand
GGAATGCGGCGGGCGAGGATCTGGGCGAGGTGCACGAGATCATGCTGGACGTTGCCACGGGCCGCATCGCGTACGCGGTGCTGGCCTATGGCGGCGTGCTGGGCATGGGAGAGAAGTTATTCGCGGTCCCCTGGGAGCGGTTCGCCCAGGTGCCGGGCGAGGACTACTGGATCCTGGATGTATCGAAGGAGGATCTCGACCGGGCGAAGGGATTCGACCGGGACCACTGGCCGATGACCGAGGAGGTGGAGTGGTACCTCGAGGAGGGGGGCACGGCAGAGCGGGGACGCGAGCCCGAGCCGTACCGGAGCAGCCAGATCATCGGCCTCGAGGAGAGCGGACGCGTTGCGGAGGAGAGGCGGCCGCCGGCGCGGGTGACGACGCGCTATGTCCCCGTCCAGAGGACGGAATACGTGCCGGTACAGACGATCGAGACCGAGAGGAGAGAGCGCCGCTAGGAGCGGTGAAAACAGCGCGTGCAGGCGATGGCGCTGCACGAATTGGCGATCATCTTCGCGCCGTTCGGCTACGGCGGTACCGCGGGAATGTCGTTCGATATGGCCAAGTGGCTGGTGATCGCGTTCGTCATCCCGGCAATAATAGCGCTGCTCTTGTAGAGCTGGTCGGCTCTCTTTTTTGGTAACCGCGTCCGGCAGGAAGGGGCGCATATGCACGCCGGTCCCCCTGCAGAACAGCTCTCGATATCGGGCATGCGAAGGCCCGCGTCAGCGGGCCCGCAGCCTGCATGCCGATCCCGCTCCGGGACCCACAGGTGCGCGATCTTCAGCGGTCTGCCGCAGGCTCCCGTACCGAAGCGTCGTCGTGCCAGCGTGGCCGCCCGGCACTCCCGCGCTCTCTACAGGATCTGCATACGGGTGGGAACAGGCTCATGTGAGGTCATCCTCGCCATCGAGCGGCCCGTTGGCCGTGCTGTCAGTTCTCTTCGGCATCGCTGAATATTCCCCGGCGGTCGCCTCCCGCGGGGGGGTTTCAGCCGAGAATCTCGCCCGCACCTCATCGGCAAGAGGGCCTCCAGCCAGGATGAGGAGGTTGTCGCCCGCCTCCAGCACCGTGCTGCCGTTGGGGACGAACCGCTCGGACTTCTTCTCCATCAGGATGATCAGGGCGCCCGGGGGCAGCCCCAGGTCGACGATCTGCTTCCCGGCCACGGCGGCGCCCGGTGGCACGGTGAGCTCGATCAGTTCGCTGGGGGCGTCGCTCTCCGGCGCGATATCCATCGCCAGTCCGCGAGTGCTGCGGAGCGGCGCCGCGACGTCCAGCCACTGGGCGACCAGGGGGATGGAGGTGCCGTGCAGCAGCGCCGATATGAGGACGATGAAGAAGACCAGGTTGAAGATGATATCAGCCTGGGGGACGCCGGCGAGGAGCGGGAACGTCGCCAGCACGATCGGGACGGCGCCCCGCAGCCCCACCCAGGATACCATGACCTTCTCCCGCATGTCCATCCGCCAGGGGAGGAGGCAGAGGAGCACGGCGACCGGGCGGGCGATGAAGATCAGGAAGAGGGCGATCAGGATCCCCGGGACGATCAGGGGCAGGAGGTGCGAGGGGAAGACCAGCAGGCCCAGGGTCAGGAAGAGCGTGATCTGCATCAGCCAGGCGATACCCTCGTGGAAGCGGATCAGGCTGTTCTTGTGGACAAAGGTGCTGTTGCCCAGGACCAGTCCGCAGATGTAGACTGCGATGAATCCGCTCCCCCCCAGCGCCGCCGTCACGCCGTAGGTCAGCAGCACCATGGTGAGGGTGAGCACCGGGTAGAGCCCCTCGAACTCGAGTTTGAGGCGGTTGATCAGGTGCACCGTCAGCCATCCCATCCCGTAGCCGAACAGACCGCCGACCGCCATCTGCTGGATGAAGAGCGGGACCAGGGTGAGCGCGGACCGCTCGGGCATCAGGATGAGCGAGATGATGCCGATCGTCAGGAAGACTGCCATCGGGTCGTTGCTCCCGGACTCGAGCTCGAGCAGGGGGCGCAGGATGCCCTTCATGCTCGCCCGCCGCGTCCGCAGGATCGAGAAGACCGCCGCGGCGTCGGTCGAGGAGACGACGGCGCCCAGGAGAAGCCCTTCCAGCGGGGAGAAGCCCAGCACGGCAGTCGCGAACGCCCCGACCAGCACCGCCGTCAAGAGGACGCCGACCGTGGCGAGCACCACGCCGCGGGCGAGCACAGGGCGGACCTCGGACCAGCGGGTGTCGATACCGCCCGAGAAGAGGATGTAGGCGAGCGCGACGATGCCGATCGACTGGGCGATGAAGGGATCGTCGAAGTAGATGCCCCCCGGTCCCTCGGAACCCGCCAGCATGCCGACCAGGAGGAAGATCAGGAGGGCCGGGACGCCGAGCCACTCGGAGATCTTGTTGGCGAAGATGCTGATGAGGACGAGGGCCGCTGCGCCGGCAAGGATGATCTCGATCGCTACCATGTGCTGTTAACCCCGGGTTGTTCGGGAAAGGCGGGCCGGTCGGGTCGGGCCCGCAGGATCGCCCCGACTGTGATGTTTCACCGTTATTATGGTCCCCGAATCTTAATAGAGCTGCCCTTGAGATGAGGATCCGCAGATCTGCAGATCTGCGCGGAATCTACGGAAGCGAATACAATTGTCAAGGAACGGGGCAGGAGGTCACGGCTCTCCCAATGCACCGCCCATGGGATCGGCACGATCCCATGCGTGAATGTACATCTGCCGGCTGCTATCGGTGCGGTTGGGCAGACTCCGGCCCCTGAATCATGGGCGCAGCGTTTCGCATATACCTCTCGAATATGCCTCCTCTGGGCTATATCCAACCCCTGTTGAATTCGACCCATACGTACACCATATTCGATCTTTTCAGCCGAC
>JASEFH010000057.1 GCA_030019205.1 Methanomicrobiales archaeon | reverse complement strand
TGGAACATCTGCACCCTCCTGCTCAAGGGATACCGGGAGAAGGACCGGCAGAAGGCTGGCACTGCGGACTGAGCGCATCCATTTTCGATTTTTTCGGGGATTTTATGGACTTCCGAGTTCAGCCCTTGAGGGTATCCTCGAGAAGAAAGAGCGTGATGCCGCCCCCATTCTATTCCTGCTCCTCTCTCAGTCGGTATGATGGGCCTGCAATAGAGCGAGAGAGGATTGGATGGGCGTTGCATTCGAGGTCAAACCATTCCCTCTCCCACGCGGGTGCGAGGCTGAATCGTTTTCAGATTACCGGACCGCTATTACGAGCGGGTGAGGCAGCACGGAACAGTCCGTGTGGATCCTCCCTCCGAGGCTATCACATCAGCGGGGATGGAGATCAGGTATAGATCCCCTGGATCTACCTCCCCTGGAGTGTATCGTAATTAAATCCCTGCAATAGTGGCATTCACTTCGTACCGTATCCAGCGCTCATTTACACTTTTATCACGAATCCACACGTAAAACACCTTGGGATCCGGACTGTTAACGTAATTCGTGTGGTACTCACGCGATATCTGGTCGAATGTTTTCGAGAGTGTGTATATGTCTCCACTCCGCGCGATCTGCTGGTACGGCCCCCCGATGGTACCAAGACCGTTCCCGGGATAGGGCTCGTAAATGACCCCTCCTAACTCGATCCCTTTTTTCACCTGCGCTTCCACGATGAATTCAAGACCTTCCAGCCTTCGGGGAGGATCGGGGCTGACGGTAATGTTGAGGATGCGGATTGCATCCCTGTCCTCCGCTTCCAGGGTTTCCCTTCTCCCGTACCAGTTCCCGGTAACGAACTGGTTCGCCGTGTTGAGGCGAATATTGTTCCCCTTCCATGCACCCGGTACAACGAAATAGTCAAAGTCCGAGATGCAGCCATCACCATCTTTATCCACAAATACGGGCTCGGACTCCGATGCGTTCAGGATGTGCAGGACCCGCCACTCTTTCTCGTTTCCCTCCATGCTGTCTCCGAGAATAAGGTACGAATCGAGAATCAGCAGACGAACCGGGCTTGACGCCGGATGATACGAGAAATTCTCAAACTGAACGATGAAATCGCCTTTATCATCGCGCTGAATGAAGGTCTCAAGGCCGATACTCACGTATCCCGGGTTTGAAACATACTTCACGGGGGGCGATACAGAATAGTTCCATTCGTAGGGGGATTTGTAGTCCTGGAAGTGGTAAATCTCCCTGCCATCCCGATAGATGTAGACGTTCATAGCAGCAGCATAGAGACCATAGCTATGGAACGGCATTCCGGTCGCGGACGTCAGAGACCGGATCTCGTGGGGCTGAAGAACGATCGAACCGGCTCCAGAACGAATGGGTTTGTTGGCCATGTGGTCAACCAGCGTCCATGTGTAGTTCAAGGGTATTGCATCCTCACCCGTGTTCTCAAGGATAAACGTGAAGTTATTGTCCAGATCGCAGTAGGCATCCCTGACGATCACCTTTCCAGGCAGAAGGGATATACATCCAGCTATCAGAATAAAAATCAATCCAAGGATTAGTATTTCAGTGAAATATTTCATTTAGGCCTATTTCCCCCTTTTAATCGAATACGTTTTTTAAAACACCTCTTCATGTATCGTTCTCCTTAAAAGTTAACGTTGGGCAATATAATAAAGAAAAGAGTTGCGATCTACGTGAAGATTGGGATAAAAAAGAAATTTTCATGAAAATTTCTCCAGATCTTCTGGAACCACGGCGTAAACATACTGGATGTAGGGATTTTCTCTGCCATCTCGTATAGCAACGCCTCTAAAAACATACACCGGAAGGACATACTCCTGTTCATAACTCCGTGGTTCCATCCAGTATCCTAATGAAATACTGTTAATGACAATACGATCATTAACGTCCTGATACTCTGGAAGTATCGTTTTCCACCCGCGTAATTCATCGTATGCCTCTGCCGCTGTCTTAATTCTGGTGGCACTGTACGGGGTAATATCCCTCCAATTCCTTAAAACGCCAACGACTTCACTGTTATTGCCGATGAAAACCACGAATTCATCCCCATAGACAGGAATGCCATCAATATTCCGATTAAATCGGACCGCAAGAGTTATGTCGAATACCTTCAGCGGTTTATCCATCCCTCCTTCCCAGACTTCCTGCTGCTGGTTGACAAAGATCTTCTCTACCTGTGCATCCTCCGGGAGAAGCCTTTTGCTGGACAGGTAATCTCTCGCGATTTTTTCCGCTTCGGCATCTGAAGGTAAAACAGGTTGAGCATCCACGGCAGTCGGATATGTCTTATCCGGAATATCATAGAGAAAGGCACCCGATGATTTGTAGACAGTTATCCGTTCACTCATTGTTTTTGTGGTGTCGACGAGTTCGATTTCTCCTGCCAGCGGATTTATCCGTTCGGGAGTACCTTTCAGGCCAAACAGACTAGCAATCTCCTGCACGTATTCATCTGTAACAGATACAGGTACAGATCTGTATACAGCATATTCTCCATCGAATTGTGGAAAATCCGCGTTCAATGTGAACTTTTCAGACCCGCTGCCCTGTGCAGGAGGAATAATTCCCCCAGTTCCTAAGTCAGCGCTTGTTGCGAGGACTGCACATATCGCGATCAACGCAAAAGCAATCCCGACGATAATTTTTTTCACAACCATCTTTTATACCCCCACTAATTGCAATAGTAAAGCCAGGAATAGATACTTGAATCGACTATAGGATCTGGCTTCACCGTTCCTTCTTTCCAGATGAAATCGTCTCCCATGGTAGAGTCTTCGCCTACAACCCGAACTCTAACATCGCTAGGTTGCATCACATCAACACCCAGGTACCATGCTGGTCTTACCTTAATGCCACTCAGGAGTGTGGATGCAACATTGGTTCCATCCTCTGCATAATTGTACGATGAGGTATCGAATCCACAGATCAGATGCGCTCCATACAGCGCCCAATGGGGATATTCCTTGAAGTT
>JASEFH010000056.1 GCA_030019205.1 Methanomicrobiales archaeon | reverse complement strand
TCACAGTATCTTAGCCGGATAGGAGAACCCCGCTGCTGCCCGTAGGCATGACTATCTGCGCTATTAACTCATATAAGCGTTGCGTCGGGCCTCCGTGAACACGAAGAAATGGAGGTAAAGAACGTGAAAAGGTATTGCTTGATACCGACGCTCTCCATGCTTCTGGTATTATTGTTGTTCGGAACAGCAATGGTTTCAGCTGTAAGTGCAGAGCCGGTACTGGATGAGAATCTTGAAATTGAGACTGAAAATGAAATAACCGAATTGCATAAAGATATACCTTTAATAATGTATGATCCTGCGATTAAAAATGCTACTCCCTATTGGATACTTCTTGTAGGTGATACTGAAGGTCAAAAGGTCCGTCTTTCATATATTGAGAATTCAGGTGCTACAGGAGAAGAGAAAAAATTAATGAAGGAATTTCTAAATGATATCTGGAAAAAATATCCTGTTGAATTTATAAAAAATGGTAAAGATACGTATATTCAGTTTGACCTAAAGGATCAAAATGTGAAATTGACTGAAGAGGAGAATTCAAGACTTGAGTGGATTAACAAAGCAATCACAGGATACTTGAATGAGAAATATGGCATCTCTATTAGTCCGAAATGGTGGGGAAATCCTGGACATAGCGATATCGCGTATATCACATGTACTAAGATCGCATTCCCCTACCCAGAAATTGCAAGGGATGTGGCAGATGATCCAGATCTCTGGCCTTCCAGTATCCCCACCTGGTTACCACAATGGTTCCAAGACGCGATAAATCAATTGTACCATTCATGGAACCATTACTACAATCCGGACAATGGATTCGGAGCAGCTCCTCAAGATGCAGCGAGTTATGCGAATACTGGAAAAACCTACTATGATCAGGGTCAAACCGCTTACGCCAGCCAATACTTTGGATGGTCAAGTCACTTCATAACCGACGTGGGAAATCCCCTCCATACAGGTTACGAATACGAACAATGGCTTTACCCTTACATTCACTATAGCTATGAAGAGTATGTTGGTCAAAATTGGCATTCAGGAGAAGGTCAAGGATATTACTTTGAGAGCATTGTCGATAATAACAATGTATATATCTATAATAGCGATATCGCAGAATCAACCCGAAATCTAGCAAGTTATTCGCATCAGTATGACGATACGCTTTTCTGCGAGATATATGATCACCCTGATACTTGGAATAGTTCAAGTTCTCCTGTAAAATCGATAACCGAAAACTGTTTGCTTCAGACTGCAAAACGTACACTGGGCCTGGCAAAGTATATAAAAGACTAAATTTGAATTATTTTTTCGTTTAGACGATTGTTACTTAACATTCCAGGGGAGATACCATGAAAATATATTGGCGACAATTTATCGGGGTAGTCCTCCAATTCACGATAGTTATATTCACACTCGGTTCCGCCTGTATCGCAACGAATTCGTTTCCTGACAGGGATATACTTGTTCTCAAGGTAGATGCCGATGGAACCGAGCAGTGGAAGATCGCTATTGATAGCGGGCAGGACGATGTCGCAGTATCCGTCGCACAGACCCATGATGGCGGTTATATGATCGCCGGCCACGGCGGAAGAGGAAAAGCATACGAATCCATACCCCGGCTCATCCGGCTGGATGATCGGGGAACTATTATCTGGGATAAAACCTTTGGCAGCAATCCCAATTATGCGACTTCCGTCGTGCCGGCATCCGCGGGGGGATACCTGATTACCCTGTATGACGGTCCGGTCATGAAACTGGATGAAGAAGGGAATCCGGAATGGGAGACCTCAGTCGAAGGCGATTATATTCTCTCCGCCGTTCAGACAGCGGATGAGGGATATACATTCGTGGGTGGCAGAGGAGCCCTCTATTCCAATGTTAAGGGCGACTTCTGGATTGTTCACCTGAATAAAGAAGGGCGGATCGAATGGCAGAAAGCATATGGTGGTAAAAACCGAGAAAATGCTCTCACCGTTGCCCGTACTGCCGACGACGGCTATATCGTGGGTGGACATCGCTATTCGAAAGATTCGGGAAACGACATCTGGCTTATCCGGCTGGACTCAGAAGGCAATCACCAGTGGAACACTACTCTCGGAGGCGTCCAGGACGACTATTTGTATCTGGTTAGCGAACTGGACGGTGGGGAGTATTCAGCAATTTATTCAAAAGGGGAAGGAAATTTGTCCGGGCCGGTGGAGGTCCGCATTGACAGCAATGGAACCCCCGTCCAGGAGCAACACCTGGATGTTACAAAGCCGATTCTACGGACAGATCGAGCTGAATACGTATTTGCCGGTTTTGCCACATCGCAGGGTTATCGGAACCCGGCGTATGGAAGATACCCATTTCACATAATAAAATCGAACGATCGAGGGGAGATCGTCTGGGATATGATGTACAGCCTGAATGGGGCAATTGGTTCCAATCGCGTGGTTAATATGGTGGATATGATTGAAGTAACATCAATTATTGCAACCCGCGATGGAGGATATCTTGTTCTGTTAAATTGGCAGAACCATTCTTAATTTTCATGGCGGCACGTAGTCGGGGGCATTATTCCTGTCGAGATAAGAAAAAAGATGCACCGGATTGTATCAATCTTAACGTCGCTGATTTCAGTTCTTTATCTGATAATCCCTTATAAGATACACATTGTGTAGACGATCCGCACACAAATCACTTATACTGTAAAAGGAAAAGTGTCAGTATAGATAGGGGGATTCCTCCCTTCTTGACCGGATCGGATAACCCCGCATCCGCCTGTGGGCATGCTGATTCTCGCTTTCGAAAATATAAGCCTTTTCCATGTCTTCCGGCATCCAAGTACGTCGGTTGTGGACGCATGAAAGTTGATTCAATCGCCAAAGAGGAATTCTGGCGTACAATTGGAGGTATCTACTGGGTATTTTGTCTTTCCATTGGCTTTCTTATTCTGTTCGGCTATCTGCCGTTACCACAATCCTCGATGTTTTCCCTGGCATTGATTCCCACTGTGACGTACTATCTCGTTATGGTGTGGTACAGACGGAAAGAGCATCTGGTAGACCCCAGCCTCATAAACATCCTCTGTCA
>JASEFH010000055.1 GCA_030019205.1 Methanomicrobiales archaeon | reverse complement strand
CCTCTCCCGGGATGTCCGCTTTCAATCCTCATTTTCCGAGGAACGGTATTGAAACCTGTTGTGGATGCCGTGGATATCGAGGCGATTCTCAACTTTCAATCCTCATTTTCCGAGGAACGGTATTGAAACCAAGCGTTTTCACCCGATACCCGATTATATCACGATCTTTCAATCCTCATTTTCCGAGGAACGGTATTGAAACTTCAGCCGCCCCCTCCAGATTCGCGCCATAGACGGCAACTTTCAATCCTCATTTTCCGAGGAACGGTATTGAAACAACAGACATGCACCCGCACCTGACAGGCCGCTTCAACCTTTCAATCCTCATTTTCCGAGGAACGGTATTGAAACGCCAGATCGTAAAGCCGCTGCTCCCGCTCATCCAGCCCTTTCAATCCTCATTTTCCGAGGAACGGTATTGAAACGATGCTTGAGCAGGAGATCGAGCGGCGGAAAATAGCCTTTCAATCCTCATTTTCCGAGGAACGGTATTGAAACGACCTACTACGAGCACCGCAAGAACCGATCGGATCCTTTCAATCCTCATTTTCCGAGGAACGGTATTGAAACTGTCAGCGTGGTGTTGAAGACGGCCTTCAGCTCCAGCTTTCAATCCTCATTTTCCGAGGAACGGTATTGAAACGAAGATGAAGAAAGGCGACCGCCCCGTATGGTATTACGGCTTTCAATCCTCATTTTCCGAGGAACGGTATTGAAACAGAACCCCCTCAACTCGGGATCGCTCATGGTCACGAACTTTCAATCCTCATTTTCCGAGGAACGGTATTGAAACACTGCGACGGTGCGGCACAACAGGCGGCGATGACAATCTTTCAATCCTCATTTTCCGAGGAACGGTATTGAAACCGAAGAGGAGGCAAAACGCCGATACACCACGATCAGCCCTTTCAATCCTCATTTTCCGAGGAACGGTATTGAAACAGCCATGTCGCTCGGCATCGATAAGAAGGCCCTCCCAACTTTCAATCCTCATTTTCCGAGGAACGGTATTGAAACCCCGGGTTAGATGAAGGAGTTTGAAAGGAGGTTCGGCTTTCAATCCTCATTTTCCGAGGAACGGTATTGAAACACCCCTTCGGCCTGATCGTCGACGACGTGACGTTCCCTTTCAATCCTCATTTTCCGAGGAACGGTATTGAAACGCAACCGCGATCTGTTTGCGGCGGTCCCAGATCTCGACTTTCAATCCTCATTTTCCGAGGAACGGTATTGAAACGATTAACGGGACGGTGCGATCGGTATCGCAGCAGACTTTCAATCCTCATTTTCCGAGGAACGGTATTGAAACAACACGCTGCATAGAACCAGATAACGCCCGGGTTTTCCTTTCAATCCTCATTTTCCGAGGAACGGTATTGAAACAATTTGCCGGGATTGTGAACGATAATAACGTGTTCCATCTTTCAATCCTCATTTTCCGAGGAACGGTATTGAAACGGGAGAGACTGGCCCTGATGGACGAGAGCCCCTATGCTTTCAATCCTCATTTTCCGAGGAACGGTATTGAAACAATACAGCTGATAGACGCAGCGTCCGGCTCCCGGCGCTTTCAATCCTCATTTTCCGAGGAACGGTATTGAAACATGGTATCCCTCAGAGACCTCCTCTCCCGCCCTGACTCTTTCAATCCTCATTTTCCGAGGAACGGTATTGAAACCGTGTGGGGAAAACCGACTATATCTGACGTGATTCGCTTTCAATCCTCATTTTCCGAGGAACGGTATTGAAACTCATCTCCCTCGTCTGCGAGATGTTGTAATATCTGCCTTTCAATCCTCATTTTCCGAGGAACGGTATTGAAACGGGTGAACCTCGACGAGGTGTACAGGAGGGTGTAACACTTTCAATCCTCATTTTCCGAGGAACGGTATTGAAACGTCCCTGGCGGCGATCCTGACCGGTTCCGCATGGGACTTTCAATCCTCATTTTCCGAGGAACGGTATTGAAACTTCGATGGGTTGGCCGATCTGGCCTGGGGGTTCCTCGACTTTCAATCCTCATTTTCCGAGGAACGGTATTGAAACATACTGTGAGTGTGAAGAATGTGGCGATCTTGTTTTCTTTCAATCCTCATTTTCCGAGGAACGGTATTGAAACTGTGCCGTTCGTCAGACCGGGGGATGGTGATGTCCCCTTTCAATCCTCATTTTCCGAGGAACGGTATTGAAACGTCGTCCGCCCCCATGCTCCCTGTCGCCTTTACGCACTTTCAATCCTCATTTTCCGAGGAACGGTATTGAAACGGCAGCTCTTGACGGCCGTCTCAGGGTTGTCGCGGACCTTTCAATCCTCATTTTCCGAGGAACGGTATTGAAACGGTATACCCTCAAGTACGGCCGGGTCAATGGCATCTACTTTCAATCCTCATTTTCCGAGGAACGGTATTGAAACCCAGATCCGCGCGGAGCACAAACCAGCACGGGACATCTCTTTCAATCCTCATTTTCCGAGGAACGGTATTGAAACGGAAATTGTCCGCCATAAATCGCTCCTCAATGTTCACCTTTCAATCCTCATTTTCCGAGGAACGGTATTGAAACGATACTGTAGCACCAATGTGGTGCGATAAAAAGAGGCTTTCAATCCTCATTTTCCGAGGAACGGTATTGAAACATGCCGCCCAGCGCGGCGCACGGAGCAGGAACGCCCCTTTCAATCCTCATTTTCCGAGGAACGGTATTGAAACGTATGGGACCCGGATGTCCCTGACGTGGGAAATGATACCTTTCAATCCTCATTTTCCGAGGAACGGTATTGAAACGCAGATCACTGGCGTAACCGTAGAGGCAACCTTGCTTTTCAATCCTCATTTTCCGAGGAACGGTATTGAAACATAATAATCCCGCTGCCAGTCCGATTCGGTCCTGATTCTTTTCAATCCTCATTTTCCGAGGAACGGTATTGAAACGCCGTCGAGGCTGCCAGGATATTCCGCTCGATCCCGTTTTTCAATCCTCATTTTCCGAGGAACGGTATTGAAACACATATATGCCTTTTGACACTTTGGAAATGGTCGTTTTTTCAATCCTCATTTTCCGAGGAACGGTATTGAAACTGGCTTGAATATCATGTAT
>JASEFH010000054.1 GCA_030019205.1 Methanomicrobiales archaeon | reverse complement strand
CTTCCATGAAAAGATGCATTGCCTCTTTTTCATCTTCAGAGACGTACGAGTTAGTAATGTAACTACAAAGAATTTTCTTTTCATCATCATTTACAGCGATGAATGAGTAATATGGCGTTATTTCTTTTAATGCAGGATCAATTACAATAAGATCAATATCGGTAATCAATCCAGTAGTGTCTCCTACGGGTAACATTACAAGTTTGTCCTTATCACTTTCAACAGCGGTTACTGGCATTACAGCTGTTAATGAAAGCAATATCGCCAATAGAACGGAAACTATCCGTGTTGTCCAATTGAAATCCACTTCCTTCACCTCCAGTCGTTTCAATGAAGGCAAGACGTTATGTTTTTATACCTGAAAACCAAAACAATCCTGCCTACGGGCAGCAGTGGGGTTCTCCGATCGGGTCAAGAAGGGAGGAACTCCCCTGTTACACGGTAACCTTTACCTTCATAATATAAACGATTTCTGTCTGCATCATCTACACGTCAATGTAATCATAGGGTCATACACACTGGGCACCATACATGTCGTCATCTGCATAAGTATTGGCCATATGGACAAGAGAACTAATTCCCCTCCAGGCTAACCTCTGCATATCTGCGCTCGGACGGGGATGAGGTCCGTCATCCCTCCGGCGATCGCCTCTGACGCCCGTGCGCGATATGTTGGTTTTCGCATACCATTCACCACGCCTCTACCCGTCTTGAAGTCCAGATCGAATGTAATGGTATGGTTGACCTCATCGATCGAGCGAATGGTACCATCCACGAAAACCACGGTCGCCTGCTCCCCAACGATCCCGGAGCCGCACGTTCCCATGCTCTCCCCTGCCGGGACCGCATCCACGATAGGGGAGAACTTGACGGACTGAATCTCGCGCCGTATATCACGTATATCCTCACCTTTTATGAACACTGCACGAATATCTGTAAGGATCTGGCCCTGTGTCTTGAAGGCGAGCATCTTACCTTCGTCAGTTGTCACCAGGGTCGAGGTCCACCTGCCGAACGACTGGTTCTGGAGCTCTTCATCCGAGAATACAGGTTGTTCGTTTACCATGGGTATGGGGACGAAAATTGTCGTAGTAGAGTCTCCCTGGTACTTCGCCAGGCCCTGGACGGAGACAGTATACGTGGACACCCCCGAGATCATTGTAGACGCTGCGGCTCCGAAGAAAAGTGCCAACGTCAGGACACCGCACAGGGCGATGCCACCCCCTATCGAGATTGCCAGTTTTTTCATGGAATGGCGACCCTTCATATAGAACCAGATGAGGTATCCGAAGCCAACGAACCCGACAACGAAAAATGCATCAGAAAGAAGACCGAGCGAGCTCATTCGAAGCACCCAGAAGAGAAGATAGACCAGGAAGAGTGCCCCTCCGATGCTCACTGCAAGAATATTTTCCCGCGACATCAGCACTGTCCCCACACGAGTCTGAATGGAATCGATGTTGTGTTACGATCCGGCCAGATCATCGGTTGGCTATAGTACTGCTCCCTGCACTCATCCGATACATTATCTAAAAATTCAGGAAAGACATTTTCCATGTATTCCCCAAAGGAGATGTTCTGCTTCCATACCTTCGCCGCCATTTCAGCCCTCGCCTCGTTCTGGCGGTCGGTTGGGGGAGGCGGCGTCCTGCCGTAACCAGAATATGTGGTATAATACGCTGGAAGATAGACCACCATGAAAGCAATCAATAGCAGCAACAGCATGAAAAGGATGTGTCTTTTTTCAATTTTCACGGCATCAACCTCTTTTTGGAATTCATAGATGACAGAATGTGATTATCGCGAGTATAACTGAGTACTCCGGCAGAGCAACACGGATCGGGGAACAATTGGAGTATATACAATCCCCCGGTGATATGCTGCCCGGAAGAGTTCATCTTCCACGCAGCAATGATGTACATGAGCCCGATGAATGGCATTTCCAGCAGATAATACATCAGAAAGGCAAAGAGGACCAGCTCGTTCCTGAAGGGATACGGGGACAGCAGCATGCAGAAGAGAATACATACGGGATAAATGCTGAGAACTGACAACAGCAGAATAAAATCCCGTGCCATCTGCGTCCGAATTGCAGCAAACGAGTAGAAGAATGCTGCCGAAGCCGGTGCCAGCAGTAGCAATGCCGAGATCGATAGAGGATTGAACAAATTGCTAGTACCGTATATCAGGAATGAAAGTGCGAATACTCCCATCACGAACACGAGGGGGAGCCCGAAATACCAATGGGTGGATCGTCTCTGGCTTTCCCTCAAATAATATCCAAGACCGAAGAGTGCAAGGATAGCCACAGCTGGAGCGATATATGCCAGGGATCGTGGCAGGGTAAGTATTGTTGATACCAATGGCAGCAAAAAGATAGATGCAATAAGGACTAATGAAACAGAATCAATTCTACCCATTGGCGCCCGCTCTAATCAAATCGATTCCGCTCTCTTTCTCTTCAGATAGAGATAGGCAAATATTGTCACAAGAATCGCTCCAGTAAACAGAACCAGAGCGATTGGATCGATGGCAACTCCAAAGCCTCTTGGCCCTTCCATGACTTCAAGAAACACGATCTCTTACCCCATTCGGATTAAAAACTCTCCCTTTTTCACCATACAGGGGCATGCAGCCCGATCTATATGAAAAAATTCTCGTTCACAGTATAAGAGATTTGTGTGCAGATCATCTACACGTCGGTGACACGCAGGCCGAAACGAGATACGATTGTATTCGAGAGACTGCTGAGACGGTAGCTGCGAGAATACGAAGAAGGCATGCGATGAGCAGAGAATCGCAATCGCATGCGCTATTATTACAGGCATGACTCTTCTGCCCCTCGCAAGTGGTGTAAATCGCATCGATCGCTCCAGATCCTCCAACACGTCTCCATCAGTCCTTCCCTTTCAGGGCACGTCGCCGTTTCCAGATGAAGAGGACGGCAAAAAAAACGATCCCTACAAGCGCGATTGCCTGGAGGAGGGAGACCACGGGATAGCCCAGTGCAAGGTAGCGCAGAAGGAGGAGCCCGGCTGCGACGAGGTAGAAGACAGCCGATCGTGCGACAGTGATGCGGCGCTCACCGCCATCGGTGAAGACAA
>JASEFH010000053.1 GCA_030019205.1 Methanomicrobiales archaeon | reverse complement strand
ATGCGAGCGTGATGAGGCTCTGCCGCTGGACCGCACCGAGGCCCATGACGCGCGAGGTGTACCGGGAAAGGGGCTGCAAGATATTGTATAAATGATTTTTTTTCGTGATTAATTGTTGTGACTTAAGTCAACAAATTCCATGTCTAATACTATGATGGACCTATACTAGCCCCGGAATATGGCTTTGTGGAGATCCCTCTAGGGCTCAATTTTTAGCGGATAGGGAAATATCTATGAGAAATGAGGCTCCTTGTTGATCTGACCAAAGACACAACAGATGAGCCGTCCATAGTGTCATCGTCCCTGTATATCAGACTTACCGAGGCAGCAATATCTGCTGTCCGAGCATCCCACCTTCCGCTCTATTCCTGCAAATACTCGAAGAAGACCTACACCCAGCACCAGCTGATGGTACTCCTGCTCCTGAAGGAACAGTTAGGACGGGATTATCGGGGATTAATCGATCTAGTCGAAGTGATGAATCCGATCCGGAGCATCCTCCAGTTAGGGACGATTCCCCACTTCACCACCCTTCATAAATTCCTGCAGAGACTTTCCACGCTCTGGTTGAAGCTTATCCAGAAACGGGTGGGTTCCTCCCTGTATCAACGAGGAGCCGTAAGATCCGTCACCGCCATCGATGCCTCGGGATCTATTAGTGCGTATGCCCGCTGCTACTCCTCTCTCTGAACCGGGAAGACCCGCAAGCGATTCCTGAAGGTCTCCCTGGTCGTCGATACAATACGCAGGTGATCCTGGCCCTTACGATGACCCCGCATCCGATCTCGGAAGTGAGGATGGCCAACAGTCTCCTCACTCAGTCCCATCGAACCCGGATGGCTGCATGCTTCGTTCTTGATAGGGGATACGATGCCGAGTCCATCCATCGTCGGATCCGGGAGGGGAGATGCACGCCGAATACGCCGAATCCCTGATTCCGGTCCAAACGCGAAAACAGAAACGGATCTATAGACGGTATCGGAGAGAGATGGCTCGAACCTTCGATGCATGCCGGTACCATCGGAGAAACCTCGTTGAAACGGCATTCTCGGTCCTGAAAAGAACCATCGGTGAGAGCCTGAAAGGTAGCGTATACGAAGTGATGTAAAAGCCCAAGAGGCCCTGTATCCCACAGTGAATTGCAGAAGGAGAATACAGGGTAATGTATCTAAGGAACCTTATCGATAAATATCTTACCGGTAACGACGAAGGGATGAAGATCCTGCTCACCTGGTTTCTGAACGAGGTGATGGAGCAGGAAGCCGAAGAGCAAACTGGCGCCGGACGATATCAACGGACCGGATCCCGACGAGCGCATCGGAACGGGCACCGGGCTCGAACGCTTCGAACGAGATACGGGGACGTAACCCTGGAGAAACCGCTGCTTCGAGAATTCCCATTCCAGACAAAGGTCTTTGAGCGATATGCGAGGGTTGAAAAAGCGATCGAGAGCATCGTGCTCGAATCGTATCTCCAGGGGGTATCGACGCGGAAGGTCCAGCAGGTGCTCTCCCATCTGGGCATCGATCAGATCTCCCCCGCGTACGTGTCCACGCTGACAAAAGAACTGGATGCCCGGGTCCAAGAATTCTTTTCCCGGCCCCTTGCACCGCATATGCCGTATCTCTTTGTGGATGCGTCCTACTTCAAGGTGCGAGACGGGGTACGCTATTGCAACAAAGCGCTGCTCGTCATTGCCGGGATCCGAACCGACGGGATGCGGGAGATCCTCGGGGCGAGGATTGCCGATAGTGAGAACGAACGCACCTGGGAGGATCTCTTTATGGAACTCAAAGACCGTGGCCTGGAACGGGTGGACCTCGTGATCTCTGACGGCCACCGAGGCATCCAGAGTGCCACGGAACGATCCTTTCTGGGATCCAGCTGGCAGATGTGCCACGTTCACTTCATGCGGGCAGTCCTGCGGAAGATCCCGAGAACTCGGTATGGAGAGATTGCGGGACTCCTGAAAGAATCGCTCACGGATTCCCGCACGCTGCAGGAGTGTGCCCGGGACCTGGAGGTCCGGGGCTATCCCCAGGTTGCCGATACGATCAACCGGTTCCAGTACAGCCTCTTCAACTACCGGAGCGCTCCACGGGAACATTGGAGACGGATCCGGACCATGAATCTCCTGGAACGGGTGAACAAAGAACTGAAACGGCGGTACCGATCCATCGGGGCATTCCCCAATGATGCCGCCCTCCTCCGACTTGCTGGGGCGATCCTGATGGATAGCAACGAGGAGTGGATCACCAGTCGCCGGTATGTATCTGCCGGTGAGAAGATAGTTGGTCCGGATACAGGAGTCCAATTTACAGCTTAACTTGCACGCTACCTCTCAGGTCTTAGTGACCATTTCTTCAGAGACGAATATTCTCTTTATTATTATCATTGAGGGTTTCTATAAGGCCAATAAGGTGCGAATTGATATGGTTGACCATCGAAGGACGATTCTTCACAAAATTTTCAAATTGATGAATACACTGATATTAATGCACTAAAAAGTCAGAAAAATAGACTATATCAACAATTTGTTTAGATTATTCAATAATTTTCCATCGTATTTCATCTTTCCATTCATAGCAAGTATATGTATAGGGTAGATATTTCCAAGATGTGTTTAAAATTCTTTTTAGGATAGATATAATAAATATATTAATATATTTATTATTAAAATTTAACATTTGATGTCCCGATCGATGATCTCCATAGTAATATAGCGAATAAAATGTATTCGATATGGGCCTATACTTCCTTTTTTTCACGAAATACAAAACGTCACCTTTCTTAAAAATCTTCCATTTATGGAAGGGTTCATTTAAAAATAGATCCGACATGGGGCCAGGAGTTTCAATGTATCCCGCCTTCGCTACGCGGTTAATTTCTTGACAAAAGAATTTTGGATCATCTACATGCTCAGCAACATGGCATGATATCGCATAATCTATTGACTTCAATTTAAAAGGTAGGCCTCTTAATATATCAGCCAAAATAAAATCCCTATCATCAAAGACTACTGCCTTTGCTCCGCTTCGATCTATACTCTCTTCAATCGTTTTATCGACTAAAATATTTGCTCGCCCATTTGGATTATTACCACTCCCTATATCAACAACTAAGCTATTGGGAGGGAGATCTACTTCATAATTCTTGTAGCCAATCTTTATCATTATCTGTTACTTTTAATATTTTATTTTCGTTTTATATATACTTGCTTAATCTGAGACCTAAACTCCGCGTGAGTTAGGGGTTAAAATTCATTCTCTGCCCTCCTTTTGAGCAGTCTCCGGTGCAGAGGAAAAGATCTATCTAATTCTAATCCCTAATATTGAACTGTATATTGAGGAGGTCATCCCAAAACTCTCCAGATTATGCGGGCACAGGCTAGGTGTATGAGCCCCAGGAATGAATGGTCATAGCGTTCGTACCGGGGAATCAGCTTCTTGAAGGCTTCAATCCAGCTGAAGA
>JASEFH010000052.1 GCA_030019205.1 Methanomicrobiales archaeon | reverse complement strand
GTCCCCAGACGGACCAGCCGCATGAGGTGCCGGTTCTTCTCGATCCGGTTCCGCAACGGCTGGACCGCGACGCCTCCCGGTCGGATATACTCGCTCCGCACCACGTTCTCGTCGTGATGGGCAATCTCCGGGTTGGCTGCCGTCAGGACGGTCGGCTGCCATCCCGCAGCGGGGAGGTATCTGAACAGGCCCTGCATCCGGGTAGGCCTCCAGGGCTGCGCGGATGCGAACTCCTGTTTTCCGTCGAAGTAAAACGTGATGATCAGCACTCTTCGCATAAGGCTGCTCTTCTTGTGTCAACGTCATGAGAGTAAAGAAGAATAAATGTATTGCGCCGAATAACTTACCCCTATCTGCCAGTTGTAAAAGTCCAGCATTTCGCAGATTTGTTTTTTAATAAAAGGTTGAGTTAGCAAGGAAAAGGGTGATGGCAGAGCAGTCCTTTGATCGTCTCTACTTGAACTAGCTGCTCAGTATTCAGCCGGAGAGCCTCAAGACGAAGAAATGCGAGGAACGAGAGGAGGATTGCCCTCACTGGATATTTTCCTCTATAGACACCACACGATCCCGCAACACTGTTTGATTCTCTGATTATACTCCTCAATGGTTTATCCATAATCCCTGCATGCGTTCTGGTCTGATGCAGTGGCATTGAGAAGATCGGCTGCCCAATACTCGATATCTCCCGCAGCACGGACCATTTTAACACCTTGATGAAACCGTACTGTCGCAGGAGGACCAGCCGTCCCTCGGTCAGGATCTTTACCTCAGCGATGGGGCGATTGTAGGTGTGATCCGAATCCACAAGGCGGTTGGACTTGAGCAGGTTAAACCAATGTTATCCCATGAGAGCGAGTCCATTTCAGGTTCTAGATGATTGCACCCCACGAATCGATAAGAACACACTACGAGTGTAACTTCCATTCTACGGACCACACAGACCATACCCGGAGCTGGTCGTTCTTGGTCTTTTCGTCCTTCTCCGGTGGAATAGATCCGGTTATTCAAAGGAACCATGGCGATTCCATCCGCCGTTGGTCGAGATCAGGTTGCTCCCCCTATATACTACTTGGTGATGATTTCTGTTCCAATGCCGGTTGACCAGATCCATATGGTGTGGATACGATTTGTAGAGGGTGCTGTAATCGAGACCTATATGCCTGCATCGAATCGTACAAACAGTTATGCCGCTCCTTAGAGCGCGTCTCCGAGTGTGGAGGCTGCGGCTCCAACGTACTCTTGACGAACTATGGGCGATACGTTCAGATGCTGTAGGGAGTCACCAAGACGCTTTGGTACAAAAACAGGCCCAATAAACAGCGATGAGAGTTGATGAAATCATTCCGGGTGCACTTGAGAGGGTTCGCACCTGTCCTGTCTTCATTCATGGATTGTTACGTTCTTGAGTGAGTTCTATCAGATCTTCGTTTTGGGTTTTCTTCGTTTTGGGTTTATGTCAAGCGCATAAGTCCTACAATATTGGAAAATTGTTTGTATCCCCAATGAACCGTCCATGCACTTGATACAATGGTGAGGCGAGGATTTAAGTCGGTACGTCCGGATCAAGAACCTTTTTCCCAAGCTTTCGTATTGATGGAAATGCCATTGCTAAAAATAGACCGATTTTTTGCAGGACAAGGAGATATTCTCCACGAATCAAATGGACTCGCATGGTCTGTTTAAACATCGTATACTGATTTTTCATCGTCAGGTTTGAATCGCCAATCCAGACATGCGTGAGGACTTCAGGGATGAGGGCAAATTTCTTTCCTGCATTCCATAGATCGATTTCCCATCGGTAATCGTCGGATGCCTTGAGTCGTTCATCGAAGAGTATGGTGGCATTCCGCCGTACCAGGAATGAGGAGAAACCTCCCGGACAGGTGAAAGGTACCGGAATCCTTTCGGTATCGTGCCCGAATACCTCTGAAAGTCTCCCACCGCGCCACATCCCTGATAAAGTGTAACAAATATCCACATGGGGGTGGTTCTGCATGTATCTGACCTGTTGGGCAAGTTTATCCAATTCCCACCAATCGTCGGCATCGCAAAATGCGATATATTCCCCTTTTGCAAGGTTTATTGCATGGTTGCGGGCTTTTGCGGGAGAGGATTTGCCTGTACGGAATACAATGGTAAGGTCGTTTATTCCGAGGGCCTCGTATTCTTTCAGAATATCACAACTACGGTCTTGTCCCTGATCAGCAATGACGATGATCTCCTTGTTATGATATGTCTGGTTGATCAGGGAATCCATACAACGGTTAAGGTACTTTTCTGCATTGTATACCGGGACTATTATACTCACCCGCTCATGCATAGTATCTCCTCCTTTAATGATGCCCCTGGATACCAAACGCTATCGATTGCGATTATCCATGATTCTCTGACTACTCCTTTCACAATAAGAATATCTAAATCGGACATAAAAATACCTCAGAATACCTTATGCAAAAAATCAGATCCATGTTTTTGCTTGATCATACAATACGTTCTTGTTTTGATCTTTAGTTTCTGGTCCTTTAAATAGCAATGCTTTCTGTGATCCTATCTGAGATACCCATTCAGGCTGGAAGCATAGAGCAAGGTAAACGATTCGTTGTGATATTTATGATCCACGAAGTGAAGGAAAAACCATCAATTTTCACCGCCGAGGCAGCCTGCGATTCGTATGCGATCTAAAGATGTAACCGAACTTAGGCCTTGTAGAAATCCTCAATGATAACAACAATAAAGATTTTCTTAATCCACCGGTCTAGGTTGTAGATAAGGATCTTGACCTTGATCTCTTTGACCTGGCACCGGAATCTTCGAGCCTTCAGGCTCTCCCCGAACCGTCTCTTGAGGACGGAGAAGGCGGTTTCTACAAGGTTTCTCTGGTGATAGAGGGTTTGATCGAAGGTATTGGCGATCTCCCGCCGATACCTCCCGTGAATTCGTTTCCGCCTCCGATCCCGTACCGGAATTAGGGATTCAGACTGTAACCGCTCTCGGATCAGAACATGGAGATCCTCAGAATCGTATCCTTTGTCCATAATGTAACAGCCCGATCTTCGTGTCCGATGACAGGTCTTCAGGAGGTTCTCGGCATGGGGAACATCGTGGATCGGCTGCTGGGAACATTTGAACCCGGTGATGATCTGCCGCTCGGTATCCACGGAGATTGACGTTTTGATGTATCGTTTCCGGGTCTTTCCCGTCCTCCCGGAATAGTAGGAACTGGCATAGGAACTCGTGAACCCAGAGGAATCGATAGCGGTGATCGGGATCACTTCTCCCCAGGTATAGACGAGCAGAAGAATTCGTTTCAGGAGAATATTGAGGAAAGTGGACCGGATCCGGGGCCATGAACTTCTGGAGCGTCGTGAAATGCGGAACTTGCTGGAGATCCAGGTGTTCCTGAACCGGTGGCATCAGCTCGAGAAGCTCCGTCATATCTCGGTAATCTTCTCCCAGATATTCCTTCAACAGGAGAAGGGTCACCCGTTGGTGTTGCAGATTCGTCGGGAGTACGTGCAGGAGTAGCGAGAGATCCGAGAACTCTGTACGAGGGGATAGGCCGCTTCAAGAAACCTGATATACTTGTTGGA
>JASEFH010000051.1 GCA_030019205.1 Methanomicrobiales archaeon | reverse complement strand
GGTGCAGAGGATTAATATTACCAATAGTATCAAGATTTTTCGCGCCATAGATTATAGTTCATACTTATCTTTATTATAGGTTTCGAAATTTAAAACGCAATAAATATGTCTTACTTCTTAAAATAAAAAAACGAATAGATGATTGAAAGCTTTCAATACCATTAAAGCATTATAGATGATAAAAAGACAACGAGGTTATCCCCAAATTCAACGGCCAATTTCCGCCCATGACCGTTGAATCAGTCCCTGATATGGCTGTTTATCGTGATCATACAGAAATCACCTTCTTGAATGATTCAATCCTGCTGAAGGATCATCTGATAGTTACCCGCTTACTGTTGGCAACGGATTGTACACGGAGGTTCTCATTCATCAATGTTTTAAACTGAAAATTGAACTACATGCTGCTATTATCCAGTGAACATAATTTACTATCGCAGGCATGGCATCCAGGACACTAGAAACAATAGCATCTGAAACTAGGATCGACCTCAAAACCCAACTATGCCTGAGCGCTTCTTCCAGACAAATATTGACAACCTTGCAACAGCTTTTCACGCTATTTTACTCGATAGAGAAAAGATAACAGCGCTCGATAGGGCCTCTAATCGCCTCTTTACATAGAGGTCATCCCAAAACTCTCCAGATCATGCGGGCACAGGCCAGGTATATGAGCCCCAGGAATGCGTGTTAATACCGTTCGTATCGGGGAACGATCATCTTGAAGGCCTCGATCTATCTGAAAAACCGTTCTATAGCGCCCCGTCTCTTATAGAGTTTCTTATTCAGCTGATCCGGTCTTTACCGCTTGGGATATTTCCGGTTTCTCGGATTGATCCGGATGTTGCTCTTTATACACCGGTTCCGGTTATAGCGGCGGATGACATGAGATTCGTAGGACGCATCCGCGGTGATGACCCCCGGTTGCTCATCTCTGCCAGGAATCTCGAAGGCTTCCACCGTTGGTTTATAGAGGAGAGAATCGTGGGTGTTCGCTGGAGCAATTATTCAGGCTATGGGGCAACCGTTCTGATTAACCAGAGCACTGAGTTTGTTCCCGTCCCCCTTCTTGTAGCCATCGTGCCCGATATCTCTCCTATTTTCGCGGGGATATCCTTGGTATCGGTGATGCAGTGGGCAAGATCGAGCTTTTGAAGGTCGTAGGCGGCCTGGAGAAGGTCGAGGAAGATCGCCTGATGGGCTCCCCGCTTACTGAGTTCAGGGAGGTACCTGTGTACCGTCGATTTGGTACCGTAGTGTGCGATCACATCGCTCCAGGTGCACCTGGTGGGCAGGACGTAGAGGATGCCATTGAGGAGCCGACGGGGATCCCGTCGGGGCCGGCCGATGTGCGGTTTCTGGGGAGGCAGATGCTTCCTGAGAATCTCCCAGAGGTCGTCGTCGATTTCCCGAAATGCTATATGCCCGGCCAAGGTTCTCATGGTCTAATAATTTTGGGATGTCCTCATAGTAAAAGAATAAAAGCTTCGGTCTTCGGACAATATAGTTCACTAAAAGAGAGGGGCACAGAGCATCCTTTCAACGTCTGGACATGCCTTCGTGAGTGGGTGTGATCGCCGATCTGGTGTCATTGAAGACTCGAAAATGGTTCAGAAAGCCGTTATCTGCTTCGGACTTAAATGACATCTCCCCATATGTCAATCAGGGGTGTATATCGTTGCAGCATAGTGTCGTTGTCTAGCAGTAGGAAAAGTAGTGCTGGACGGGTTCGGAGAGACTGTGACGTCTAGGGCGCAGACTAAACTTCGAAGGTATTGATCAGGTTCCTTGGACTCATCTACATGGGGTGTTAGTCTGATATCGGGTGAGCTAGAACTCCTAGTGCAACTGCAGCAGCCGAATGAGAAAGATCGGGTGGTTTGGTACAATTCCTCATAGAAGAATTGTACTGAATAACAACTATTGAAGGCATTATACGTATGAATAAGGTCATCCCTAAATTATAAGACCCCTGAGATACAAGGACTCGGGTCATGGCATTCCAGGAAATCGACGACGACCTCTGGGAGATTCTCAGGAAGCATCTGCCTCCGCAAAAACCGCACATCGGAAGGCCCCGGGCAGACCATCGATCGATGGTGAACGGCATTCTGTTTGTTCTCACCACCGGCTGTACCTGGGGTGATGTTCCCCGAAAATACGGCAATAAATCCTCGATACATCGATTTCACCTCTATCTCTCCCAGAACTGTATCTATCAGTCGATCTTCCTCGACCTCCTCCAAGCGGGCTACGCCCTCCAGAAAATCGATATGTCTCATGGGATTACCGATACAAAGTCTATCCCCGCTAAAAAGGGGGAACTATCGGATTTGACGGCTACAAGAAAGTAAAAGGGAGCAAATTGAGCGCTTTAGTGGATTCAAAGGGTATCCCGCTCTCCTGTGTGATTGCTCCGGCGAATATCCACGATTCGAGGTTGTACGCTGAAACCGTCGAAGCATTTCGGATGCCGGGAATGCCGGCGCAGCTTGAGGTGATCTCCGCGGATGCTGCCTACGATACGCAGGATATCTGAATATTTAACCGAAAACGGAGCATACGGAGCAATATTCCGGTCAACCGACGATCGAGAAAGCATCCCAAGCGGGGGAGACCTTTCTGGTTCAATCCGGAACTGTATAAGGAACGGAGTGCTGTCGAACGGTTCTTTTCCTGGATCGAGGCATTCAAGAAGATCGTTCCTCGGTATGAGCGCTATGAACACTCCTTCCTGGGATTGGTCTATTTCGTCTGCTCACTCAGGATCTGGAGAATTTAGGGATGAGCTCAATAATAGACATTCTCTGGGTTTAGCAATGGCAAGCCGAAAGGGACATTGTTTGATTTCGGTGAGAACAGAGCAGGTAATTATCAACCTAAACTAACTATTATCATCCTATCCTCCATTAGAGATCGCAGAATCTCATTTATATGTTCTTTTAGGGCAATTAAAAAAAAGGATATATTTAGACGTAGGTGTCCAAGACGACCTGAGAAGTGTCGTCACCAAAGTTAGCAACAACAACTACGTGATCTCGACCAGATGTTCCATTACCGAGTAGTTTAATCTGTGCCCCTACTGTTGGTTTCTCATTTGCAGTAGCGGGATCAGGGATCGCATCTGTTGTAAGATGGGTAACTGTTGCCGATGCTGAATAATTATATCTAACATTATCAGGAGCGTTCACATACAAGGACATAACCTGATCATCATCTGGTCCACCCTGATAAGTAATAAGAATGTCCGTTTCCTGTTGTGTCGCCGTAGCCGATACCGTCTTGGTCGTCTGGACGTTGCCAGTCATGCCGAACACGAACGCAGCGATGACCGCTGCGAGGATCACCGTGATGGCGACCATGAGGATCACGCCGATGACCGGCGAGACTGCCTCTTCATCCTTGAAGAACTTCATGAACAATTCACCTCGTGCCCCCGGGGGGCAAGTGCATCATTCAGAGATGCATAACAACAATATTCCATATCTATATTTAAGATTAACGAAATTTGTTTGAAAGATTTGGTGTATAAACCACAAAAAAGGCAATTATATTATTTAAATTATCATAAAATGCCTGATATCGGTCGGGATGCTGATGAGGGATAAAGGTTTATCATATCACGATATCAATCGGCAGAATTTTCGTGGGGCTAGGGTGGGGGGATTGGCGGCAGGTCCGCCGGAACGCAATTGGGCATGCATCTTTGAATCGACGGGCGGCGGAT
>JASEFH010000050.1:2839-4328 GCA_030019205.1 Methanomicrobiales archaeon | reverse complement strand
CGGCCAAGATCAAGATCGGGGTGTCGGGCTGCCCCCGCTGCTGCGGGGAGAGCCGTCTTCGGGACATCGGCATCATGGGCACGAACAGAGGGTGGACCGTCATCTTCGGGGGCAACGGGGGGCGGGAGCCCCGCATCGGGGACGAGATCGCGCGGAACCTCGCCGAGGGCGAGGTCCTCGACCTCGTCCAGCGCCTGCTGGAGTACTACAGGGCGAATGCCGGGCGGGGAGAGCGGACGGCGCGGTTCATGGAGCGGACCGGGATCGGGCGACTCCGTTCGGACCTGCTGCGGTTCGTCCCCTATATTCCCGTCGATGAGACGCGGTCCTCGTAGAGAGATGGGATGCCCGGCGAAGACGGGGCGATAACCGATACTAGCGGGAAAGCCAGGAAGACTCTAAAGAGACATATCGCAATAGTCATGGCATATGCTCTGCTGCAGATAGGGGTGGAGCAATCGCGGGACGACCTGGGAAACTCGCTCGTTGGAACCGCCTGGGGCACGGTATCGCAACAAGGGCCGGGCGTTATATGGTCTCCCAACCCGGCACGTTCCGGTCATTTCGGCCCCGCCTGTTATTCCCGTGGGGCCTCAAGCGGTTGCGCCTGCAAGAGCATCTGCTCCAGGAGCCGCCCCTGCATGCAGGTGATGAAGGGGAGCGTGATGATCACCGCCATCCGTTCGCCGTCGAGGGTGTAGACGAGCATGGACTCCTGCTCGTCCGCGAGCAGGATGCACTCCGCGGCAAACGTCGAACCCTCCCGCAGCACGGGAGCGGCGAGCACCCGCTCGTAGATGTTCTCGCGGAAGTAGTCGCAGAGGGAGGCGACCTCATAGGCGGCGGCGTTCGGGACTGGCGGTGCCTCCTGGCGGCGGGCATAGAGGATCCGCACGCGGTGCCGCCGCCCGACCCGGGCGATCAGGTCGGCATACTTCTCCACGATGCGGTTGTCCAGAGAGAGGATCAGGAGATCGTCTTCCACGCTCTCCAGCACGGCCCGGAGGTGGTGTCCGATGCTCCAGTCCCCCCGCACGTACCAGATCGGGGTGTACTGCTGCTGGGCGTCGAGCGAGAGCTTCTCGAGCGCCTCGACGCTCTCCCGTGCTGCGGCGTCGATATCGCCTTTCAGGCGGGCGACGACCGTCTCCGGGTTCACGGGGCGGTAGACGAGCGGGCTGCCCTGACGCACTTCCACAAACCCCCTGGCCGCGAGCCCCTCCAGGATGTCGTAGACCCGGGGGCGGGGCACGCCGCTCGTCTCGTGGATCCGGCGGGCGTTTCCCTCCCCCATCCCGACCAGCGCCACGTACACCTTCGCCTCGTACTCCTTCATCCCGAGCAGGACGAGGTTCTCCACGATGGACTCCATGCTGTAACTCTGTAAGTTACACCAGTTTCATATGGGTATCGGTCCAATCCTGGTACCATGGTGCTGGAGCAGATCCCGAAGGCGGCCGGTTTCATCTACGCGCTTGTCATGATCGCC
>JASEFH010000050.1:0-2829 GCA_030019205.1 Methanomicrobiales archaeon | reverse complement strand
CGGCCAAGATCAAGATCGGGGTGTCGGGCTGCCCCCGCTGCTGCGGGGAGAGCCGCCTGCGGGACATCGGCATCATTGGCACGAACAGAGGGTGGACTGTCATCTTCGGGGGCAACGGGGGGCGGGATCCCCGCATCGGGGACGAGATCGCGCGGAACCTCGCCGATGGCGAGGTCCTGGATCTTGTCCAGCGCCTGCTGGAGTACTACCGGGCGAACGCCGGGTGGGGAGAGCGGACGGCGCGGTTCATGGAGCGGACCGGGTTCGATCGGCTCCGTTCGGACCTGCTGCGGTTCGTTCCGTATATCCCCCTCGAGGAGACAGGTCCTTCGTAGAGAGGGGATGCCCGGCGACGACGGGACGCCAGCCGATGCCGGCGGGAATGCCAGGCTCTAACATCGACGCATCGAAATAGCCAGGGATGAGTGGGACGGCCGCGGTGCGACCCGGGAGATGCGCTCGAACCGCCTGGGGCGGACGTCAGGTAACCTTCATCCCGTTTCGCCCGTCTCACCCCCCGCCCGTTATTCCCGCGGGTGATCGAGGGGCTGCGCCTGCGCGAGCATCTGCTCCAGCAGCCGGTGCTGCATGCAGGTGATGAAGGGGAGCGTGATGAGCACCGCCATCCGTTCGCCGTCGAGGGTGTAGACGAGCATGGACTCCTTCCCGTCCGCGAGCAGGATGCACTCCGCGGCAAACGTCGAACCCTCCCGCAGCACGGGCGCGGCGAGCACCCGCTCGTAGATGTTCTCGCGGAAGTAGTCGCAGAGGGAGGCGACCTCATAGGCGGCGGCGTTCGGGACTGGCGGTGCCTCCTGGCGGCGGGCATAGAGGATCCGCACGCGGTGCCGCCGCCCGACCCGGGCGATCAGGTCGGCATACTTCTCCACGATGCGGTTGTCCAGGGAGAGGACCAGGAGATCGTCCTCCACGCTCTCCAGCACGGCCCGGAGGTGGTGCCCGATGCTCCAGTCCCCCTGCACGTACCAGATCGGGGTGTACTGCTGCTGGGCGTCGAGCGAGAGTCTCTCGAGCGCCTCGACGCTCTGCCGTGCGGCGGCGTCGAGATCGCCTTTCAGGCGGGCGACGATGCCGCACTATCAGGGCATTTTAAGGGCGTGAATGTCGGTCTGACAAAATATATATGCCATTCTTCTCAAATCAACGCATTGGATGAAGAAAATACATGCAGCCGCGATCTCGGTTGTCACAGGGTTCCTTCTGATGTTCACGTACCTGGCTTGGGCAGGGCCTCTGTTCGTCCTGCTCGGAATCGCAGTTATGATCTGGGGCAGAGAGACTGGGCCCGATACCTGGGAATGGTCGTTCGGCAAGAAGAAATAGAAGCCCCGGCAGGGGCATTCTTGGCAGATTACATCAAAAGGCGTTCGCACTTCTGTCAGTTACACCAGTTTCATATGGGTGTCGGTCCAATCCTGGTACCATGGCGCTGGAGCAGATCCCGAAGGCGGCCGGTTTCATCTACGCGCTTGTCATGATCGCCCTGGGGGCGTATCTCCTGTACGCCGGCCGCTGGACGCGGCGGATCGGGTATGCCTTCCTCGTCCTCACCACAGCGCTCGGGTTCCTTATTTTCGCCCCCGTCATCCCGTTCCAGTTCCAGGCCCTGGTGCTCGGCAACGCGCAGATGCTCGGGGGGCCGCCCGCCGTCGCCCTCGTCGGGCTTGCGGTCGTGCTGGTGCTCACGCTCCTCTTCGGGCGCTGGTACTGCGGCTACTTCTGCCCGGTGGGGGCGCTGCAGGAACTGGCCTATGTCGTTCCCGTCCCGAAGTACCGGGTGCAGGACAAACGGCTCACCACGGGAGTCCGCCTGGCGTTCTTGGTCCTCTTCCTCCTGGCCGCCGGGATATTCTCCTTCGGGCTGCTCTCCCTCTTCGGGATCCGCGACTTCTTCCACCTCGCGGCGAGCGCGGCCTCCCTCGTGTTCCTCGCCATGCTCGGCGTCTCGCTCGCCCTCTACCGCCCCTTCTGCCGCCTGGTCTGCCCGTTCGGCGCTCTTGCCGGAGCGATCGCAACCCGGAGCGCCTTTAAAATCCGCAGGACCCCGGCCTGCATCCGGTGCCGCAGGTGCGAGCGGGCCTGCCCCACGGCAGAGGCGGGCAGGGACGATTCGAAGGGCGAGTGCTACCTCTGCGGGCGGTGCACGGACGTCTGCCCGGCCGAAGGGGCCCTGCGGTATGGACGATGAACGAATCATTCATTAAGATCCGGACGATAGAGGTCGGATACGATGGATCGATCGCGCATCTCCTGCCACGAATCTGTTAGAAGACAGTACGAACGGTTGAAAGAGGACGGCATGAGCACGGTCTGGGACCGCTACGAGGCCCAGGGGCTCGGAGACCCGGACCGGCGCTGCCCCTTCTGCCAGGGCGGCACACGCTGCGATCTCTGCTCGAACGGCCCCTGCCGTGCCGATGCCGCTAAAGACAAGCGCGGCGTCCGCGGGATCACCGCGGACGGCATGGCCATGCGCATGATGCTCCTGCGCAACGTCATGGGGGCGACCACCTACCAGTTCCACGCGGAGGAGACGCTCCGCGAGACGGCGAAGGGAACGGCGCAGTATACCCTGCGGGATCCGCAGAAACTCCGGGGGTTCGCCGCACGGCTCGGCGTGGACACCGGCGGCTCCGATGCCGACGTGGCGCTCCGCCTCATCGGCGCTGTCGAGGCGGATTGCCGCCGCCGCGAGGGCCATAGCGCGATCGTCGAACGGCTGGCGCCGCCGGAGAGGAAGGACCTCTGGAAGGAACTCGGCATCTTCCCCGCCGGCATCTACCACGAGGTGGTGCTCGCCACGGGCTC
>JASEFH010000049.1:1543-4975 GCA_030019205.1 Methanomicrobiales archaeon | reverse complement strand
TCGTACAGGAAATCTGTACTACATTAGAGAAGAAATATGATACTAATTTTAATTTAGTTCATAATGAAGCCTTTCTCTCGACGAATACAGCCCACTCTCTTCATATCGGGTTAGATAACGTAGATGATGACGTCATTGTGTTTAACGGTGATGTGCTATACGACTACACAATCTTGAACAATTTATTGCAAATAGGCCAAACTGCAATTTCAGTGGATAATAAAAAAGTACTCACCGAAGAATCGTTTAAATTAAGGATAGTAGGTGATCAAATTATTGAGATGGGAAAAACTGTGCCAATAGAGAACGCAACAGGGGAGTTTATCGGCCTCTCGACCATCGCAAGAGATGATCTCAAAGTAGCAAAGAAGTTGTTAAAATCGCTGGTTAATGATAATTTAAAAAATTATTATGATTTTATATACCCAATACTCTCTAAGAGAGGATGCCTTGCTTATTCGTTCACAAATGGTCTCAAATGGACTGAAATTGACGATATCCACGATTTGAGGTACGCGCAGAGCATTGTAAACATTTGTGACCGCGAACGAAGGCAGTTCGTATGATTTCGAAGGTTGGGGTCATTGGCGCCGGGAGCATGGGCACCGCCCTTGCGCAGAGTATCTCCTCCAGGGTTGAAAATGTTGTATTATATGGAAGGAGACGAGTGATTATTGATTCGATTAACAACACCCGATGTAATAGTGATTATTTTCCTGGTCTACGCTTAAATCCCAATATTCACGCAAAAATAATGCAGGACAGCCCGGATTTTGCAGACTGCGAGGGCATAATTATAACTATACCATCCAGCGAAGTCCGATCTGTCATTCATGCCATCCATGATGAACTTGCTGATCCGATCCTTATTACAGTCGCCAAGGGACTTGAATACCCGTCCCTTAAAACAATGAGCGAGGTGATTCGGGATGAGTCCAGGAACCCCCATATTATCAGTTTCTCAGGACCAAACTTTGCCGATGAGATTGCATACGGTCACATTGCTGCCGCTACGATAGGCACTGATAGTTCTTCACTAAGAGAAGCAATGTCGGATCTCTTTGGAGGGTTTATCTTAGATTTTTCAGACGACGTCCGAGCAGTCGAGTTATGCGGTGCGCTTAAAAATGTTTATGCAATCGGGACGGGGATGTGGGATTCCGTTTATAGTAACTACAACGAACACTACATGTTCTTAAACGTGTGTTATAAAGAGATGTGTACCTTCCTTCGAAAGATCTCTCATGATAAAGATATCTTCACAAAATTCTGCTGTTTTGGGGACTTTAACCTGACTGCTAATGTAGATAAGAGTCGAAATCGGACATTGGGGCTGATGATCGGGAAAAATTTAATAAGAACTCCCTATTTAGATTCCAGTGTAACGTTTGAAGGATCCAAGTCTGTTAAAGGAATCATTGAACTGGCAGATAAACATAATGTCTACATGCCCATTGCAAAATTTGTATTCGATGTATTGTGTGGGAACAGTAACGTAAGGAAAGCCGCCGGTTCTCTTATAAAATCTGAATTATCCGATGGAATAATTGAATTGTCCAAAGGGAATCGCTGAAATCGATTGCGATCATCCTTCTATTATTTCATATCATCATGATATGCGTGTCAGCTTGGCTCAGACCGGGGAATAGGTGTCCAATGTGTTCGTATCGATATATATAAAATGATAGAACACCTCAATTCGTCCGCAATTTTTTCAGTAATGCTGGACTACCGATGTAATCTAGATCGAATCAAGTAGAGCGTTTCCACTTTTATTTTTTTAGATCTCTGGTTGATGGATTCCACATTTTGCTGATCTCTTCATTAGGCCACGGAAAGTTTGATGACTTCATCCTATGAGGTGTGACAACAAAAGATGGGCCCTGTAGAAACCCCCAGAGATGACAATAATGAGAGTTTTCTTAATCCACCTATCCAGATTGTAGATAAGGATCTTGACCTTGATCTCCTTGACCGGGTGCCCGTATCTCCGCACCTTCAGACTCTCTCCGAGCGTTCGTTTCAGGACGGAGAACGCGGTTTCCACAAGGTTTCTGCGGTGATAGGTCTTCTCATCGAATATTTTGGCGAGCTCCCTCCGATACCGTCCATGGATCCGCTTCCGCTTCCGATGTCGGACCGGGATCAGGGATTCAGCGTGCATCTCCTCGCGGATCCGGCGATGGATGGACTCAGCATCGTATCCCCTATCGAGAACGTAGCAGGCAGCCTTCCGTGTTCGATGGGACTCTTTGAGCAGGTTGCGGGCCATCCGCACGTCGGAGATCGGATGTCGGGTCATGGCAGCGGCCAGGATCACGTGGGTGGTTGTGTCAACCGCCAGGGAAACCTTCAGGAACCGTTTGCGGGTCTTCCCGGTCCGGAGGGAGTAGTAATAGCTGGCATAGGCACTGGTAAATCCAGAGGCATCGATCGCGGTGACGGATATTACTGCGCCTCGTTGATACAGAGAGGAGACCCGTCGTTTCTGGATCCGTGTCACCCAGAGCGATGAGAGTCGTTGGAGGAACTTGTGGAGCGTGGTGAAGTGCGGGATGATCTCATCAATAAGGAGCCGCATTTCTCATAGATATTCCCCGGCCCGCCAAGAATTAGGGTTTGAGAGGATCTCTACAGAGCCCAAGGGTCTTATAATTTATACATGAAAATCGATGAGGGAATGAACTCGTTGATTTTAATCCGTCGAACCTGCTACCGTCAGGTCGCATTGGCGTTTTGGGATGTCCTCTAGGATATCCACGCAATTCCGTTAAATATATCTTGCTAGTCTTAGAAAATTTTATTGAATGGTGTTCATCCTGTCTGGATGGTCTAAACCGCATAGTATAATAAGGATTTGGCAGTCTTCAGGTCAAAACGCTATAATAGGCCTTATTTTTGGGATATTACGAATTTTAAATGCAATAATTCCGAAAAAAGATAACCAGATTTTATTTTCCAGTACTCCTGATTTTTCAGATAATGCAAAAGCGCTATATGAATATATCATTAAAAATCGCATAAACTCACAATACAACATTGTCTGGCTGGTCAACGATCCTAAAATGTTACAATTATTAAATCAAAAGGGAATAAATGCCCATCTTATCAAAAGTATATGGGGATTATACTATATTTTTAGGTCAAAATATATAATAGCAACTCATTATCAGGGCTCTCAAGTTAAGGTAAAAAATCAGTACAGGATAAATCTATGGCATGGGATGCCATTAAAGTCATTGGGATATCTGACAGGTTCAGCCGCAGATGGTGAGCTAAAAGATGTTGAAAGATGGGGAAAAATCAATGATATGCTAATCGCGACATCAAGCACTACTAGAAATGCATTAGCGGCTAGTTTTCTTATCGATCCGCGAAAAATTGCTATTACTGGTCAGCCACGTAACGATTACCTCTTTATAAACGCGGATA
>JASEFH010000049.1:0-1533 GCA_030019205.1 Methanomicrobiales archaeon | reverse complement strand
CCGGCACAGATTAACCCATTTATTAGCAAGGGATCTATCAAGATACAGTAGATTACTTTTATATGTGCCTACATTTCGAGTAGGTTATGGCAGAGTTGACGGCGTACCTGACCATTTAAATATGTTGATGTCTGAATCTTTTAACAAATTCTTAGAAGATAACGATATGTTACTTGTTCTAAAGTTGCATCCATCCGAAGAATATAATCCACTATCTCAGAATCAATTTAATCAATGCAACAGGAATATTGTAATACTGAAGACAGAGCGTCTTGTGGTTAATTTCACAAGCATATATGAGATACTCCCAAATTTTGATATTTTAATCACAGATTATTCCTCGATTTATTTTGATTTTTTACTATTAAACAAACCGATAATTTTTCTAACGTATGATTTTGAACGATATCAGCAAAATCGAGGCTTTTTACTCGAACCCTATGATTTTTGGGCGCCCGGGCCGAAAGTTACCACAATCGAAATGCTAGTCGAAGAAATTCAAAAATGCATTTCGGATCCCAATTACTATAAAAAAGAGAGAGAAACTGTTAATAATATAATCAATCAATTTCAGGATGGCAATTCATGTGAAAGAGTCTGGAAACAAATCATGGATAGAACAGGAGGCCAATGGAAATTAGAGAATTCTGGGCTCTGTAGAAACGCACATGATTCGATGATTCTAGCATACCGGATGAAAAACAAATAGTACGAGGATTGCGATTATCCTCCACTTTCCTCAACCTGATCTCTCACCATCCCCCAGTTTCCTCCTCCGTGTATCCTCTTCCTCCCAAAATCCTTTGATTGGGAGGATTTTCCAGCCGTCTTCGATCGCTACCGCTCGGATGGGTGTCGATGGATCATGCGAAGCTGCGTCAGGTTGAACGCAAGACAGGAGAAGAGGTTCTTCGCATGCACCCGGGCCGTGGTGGTGACCAATACATGTCCGGCACGATACGCTCTCTTGATCACCGCGAAGGGTCTCTCGACCAGGGATCGGATCCGCATGATCGCCCGGTTTCTCCTCCTCCTCTCTTTTATCGATAACGGGTGTCCCCTGGTACCGCGGTGCATGGTCTTATCCATGGATGCCTGAGGCTTCACACCGAAGTGTCCTGTATCGCGATAGACCGTCTCCCCCTTCCGGGAGAGATCCACCTGGCTGTCGTGGAGCGATGCGGGGGTGGTCGTTAACCTCCGGATGAGCTGATGATCCCGGTCCATCAGGATGTGCAGCTTGTATCCGACGTAGGACTTCTTTCCTTTCTTGGCCCAGGTGCCATCCCGGCTCCTTCTCGTCTTCGCCTCCTCTCCTCGAGGAGTATCCGCCGGTGCATGTCCCGGATCGGCGGTGAGGAAGCTTGCATCCTGGATCACCCCCCGTTCTTTATCTTGAGACCCTTCACATCGAGTTGCATCTGCAGCTGATCCCAGACCTCCTGCTCCTTTCCGGTCCGGATCAGCCGCTCCCGGAAGTACCAGAGCGTGGTGTGATCCGGTATCTTCTCCGGGAATCCCCGGAACTTCCGG
>JASEFH010000048.1 GCA_030019205.1 Methanomicrobiales archaeon | reverse complement strand
GGGATCTGGGTAGAGTCCGAACCGTGGAGGGGCATCGACTTTTACTTCACCCTGCGGCATAACCCGCCGATCTGTGTGAAAAAGGTGATGGCGCAGGCCTGGCGTGCAGGACTCGCCGCTCTCATGATCTTATCGTAGCATCTCCTCGCCTCTAATCGGTTCCCCTAACTCCAGGATTCCCCCCAACTGGTCCGCGACAGCTGCCGAATGCCACTGTATGCCGGGAGGGCTGCTGGACGGGCACTCTGCTTTTTCCCCGCAAGTCCCATTCCGGTTTCAGCGGATGCAACGATCAAAAGCGATAATGCAGTCGATCCCGTATGCAGCGCTCAGGCGGCGAGGGGTGCAGGGCAATCCCTCCCTCACGGAGCCCATGGGGTCCCATCGAGCTTATCAACCAGTAGTATATACTACCCTTCATAGGGGGATCGAGAATCTCGCGTCCACGCCGAGGTAAAGGGGCATCCTGGCAGAGGATTTGGCGGGAGAGAGTGTATCCAGAGAGGGATGAGGGGACCTTGATATGACCAGAAAACGAGCAGATCGGGCAGAAAAAGAACAAAAGAGTGTGGAGGCAACAGCCGTGGAACCGGAGGAGATTGCGGGAGCGCCCGGAGAGCCGTTCATCGTCACCGGCATCGGGGCCTCGGCCGGTGGTCTGGAGGCCCTTGAGGTGTTTTTTAAAAATACACCCCCCGATATCGGGACTGGTTTTGTAGTGGTCACCCATATGGACCCCGAGCACAAGAGCCTGCTGCCCGAGATCCTCCAGCGCCACACCAAGATGCCGGTGGTGCAGATCCAGCAGGGGATGGCGGTCCGCCCGAACAGCGTCTACGTGATCCCGCCAAACACCAATCTCAGCATCCAGAATGGCACCCTCAATCTCGAGGAGCCTGCCCAGCAGCGGGGAATGCGGCTGCCCATCGACTACTTCTTCCGCCGGCTGGCCCAGGACCAGGACTCGCGGGCGGTCGGCATCCTGCTCTCCGGCATGGGGCACGACGGCGTACTGGGCCTCCGCGCCTTAAAGGAGCGCCTGGGAACCGTGATGGTGCAGGATCCGGTCTCCGCAGAGTTCCCCAGCATGCCCCGGAGCGTAATCGTCTCCGGGCTCGCGGACTATATCGCACCGGCAGAGAAGCTCCCGAAACTGCTCACCGACTATATCAGCGCCTACCACGAGATCCGGACGGTGAAGAGAGAGGAGAAGACGTATGAGAACTCACGATCCAAGATCCTTGCCCTGATCCGATCGCGGACCGGGGAAGACTATTCGTCGTTTAAAGAGAGCATCATCCGCGGCCGCATCGAGCGGAGGATGGGGCTGCACAGGATCAAGCAGATCGAGGAGTACGTGCGCTACGTCCAGGAGCATCCACGGGAGATCGACGTCCTTGCGACGGAGATTCCCACCGGCCCCATGTGGTTCTTCCGGAACACGGAGGCATGGGAGATCCTCCGGGAAAAGGTGCTGCCTGAATTGATCCAGTCCAAGCCCCGGGACAGTATGCTCCGCGTCTGGGTCTCGGGGTGCGCCACCGGCGAGCAGGCCTACAGCATGGCCATCGCGCTCGAGGAGACGATCGAGAAGCTGGGGCGGAGCAACGAGATCCAGTTCCAGATCTTTGCGACCGATATCGACCGGGAAAGGATCTCGGAGGCGCGGGAGGGCATGTATGTTGCCAACATCGAGACGGACCTCTCTCCGGAGCAGCTGGAGCACTTCTTTACAAAGAACGACTCCACCTACCAGGTTCGTCAGGAGATCCGGGAAAAGACCGTGTTTGCCCAGCACAACATGCTGACCCATCCCCCGTTCCTCCACCTGGACATCCTGGATGTCCGCAGTCTCCTCCTCTATACGAGTGCGGATGTGGTGCAGAAGATGATCCCCCTCTTCCAGTATGCCTTGAACCCCGGCGGTATCCTCGTTCTGGGTATCGATTACACCCCGAAGGAATCCCCGGAGCTCTTCGAATCCATCGACAGCACCTGGAAGATCTACCGCCGCATGCCGACTCCCGAGGGAAAGGACATCCGGATGGAGCTGCCCTTCACCTTCTCCACCCCGCCCCTCGGTCGGCAGCCTGGCGATTTGCAGGTCATGAGGACGGATACGGAACCCTCCATCGCCGCGCTTGCCCAGGAGTGGCTGCTGGAGCAGTATGCCCCTCCGGCGGCGATCGTGAATGAAAACGGCGATATCCTCTACTTTCAGGGGAGGACGGGGAAGTTCCTGGAGCCCCACCCGGGCAGGGCGACCCTGAACATCTTCGCGATGGCGCGGGAGGGCCTCCGCTATCCGCTCACCTTCGCCCTCCGCACTGCAGCCCAGGAGAAGCGGACCGTCACCCGGGAACCGGTCACCGTGCAGTCGAACGGGGGCGAACAGTCGATCCGCCTGACTATCCGCCCGATAACCCGCCAGAAGGGAGCAGAACCCCTCCTCATGGTCGTCTTTGAGGCGATCCAGAGACCGCATCCAGAGTCCAGGCCGGAGACCGATCAGGCGGTAAAAGATCTTCCGGAAGGCACACAGAGTTCGGATCTGGAAAGGGAACTCGCGGAAACCAAAAGCCAGCTCCAGCACACGATCGAGGATATGCAGGCCTCCCAGGAGGAGCTCAAATCTATGAACGAGGAGCTCCAGAGCACCAACGAGGAGTTAAAAAGCACCAACGAGGAGTTGACCAGCTCCAAAGAGGAGCTCCAGTCCCTGAACGAGGAGCTGCTCACGGTCAATTCTGAACATCAGAAGAAGATCGAGGAGCTCTCCCAGATCAACGACGACATGCGGAACCTCCTGCAGAGCATCGAGATCGCCATCCTCTTCCTGGACAACGAGCTCCGGGTGCGGCGGTTCACCGAACCCGTGCGGGCCATCATCAATCTACAGTCCAGCGATATCAGCCGCCCCATCACGGACCTGAAGGTCAACCTCAAAGACGAGCGATTCCAGACCGATGCCCGGCAGGTGCTCGACACCCTGCAGAGGCGGGTGAAGCAGGTGCAGACCCTGGACGGACGGTGGTTCGAGATGCGCATGATTCCCTACCGCACGCGGGAGAACCGGATCGATGGCGTTGTCGTCACCTTTCTCGATATTGCGCCATTCAAGGAGCTGGAGTCGTCCATTCGGTTTGCCCGCAGGTATGCGGAGAGCATCGTGGAGACCATCCGCGAGCCCCTGGTGGTGCTGGACCCCGATCTTCGCGTCGTCTCGGCCAACCGGGCCTTCTACACCACCTTCCAGGTCACGCCCGAGAGGACCGAGGGCCAGCTCCTCTACACCCTGAGTGAAAACCAGTGGGACATCCCCGAGCTCCGCCACCTGCTCGAGGAGATCCTGCCCCAGAAGACCGAGTTCGAGGGCTATACGGTGGAGCACGACTTTCCCGGGATCGGCCACCGCACGATGCGGCTCAACGCCCGCAAGGTCCGCTCCGCCGTCGGGCCGGAACTGATCCTCCTCGCTATCGAGGACGTGAGCGGGCGGCCCGGCGGGAATCCGTGCGGCTCCGCGTGAAGGAGACACCGGGCTGATCGTCCCGATCCTCCGCCAATCTTTACCGATCCCCATCCCGAACTCTCGCAGCGGCCGTTTGCAGACTCTGTAGAGAACCGTTGCGGGGCCGGGCCGGAGCAGTATTTCCCCTGTCGGGGAGCTTAATGGAATAATTGGGCCGGGATGCTAGTCGGATGATTTGCCGGCAATCCCTGTAGTCGGGCATAAGTATATACCCCCCCCCAACCTAATTTCAGTACACTATGGACTTTCGTTCACTGGAGAGGGGTACGCATTCCTGACCACACCATGACACTGCGTGCACTGCAGCGGAAGAAGGAAGAGTGCACGCAGCAGTTGCAGGCGATCCTTTCCGAGAACGATCCTGCCGTCATCGCTGCCGTCCGGGATCTCCTGGACGGGCTGGCAGAGGAGTGCTCCAGAACCATCGAAGACCTCCAGGATGCGTGGCTTCGGGAAAGCCGCACATTCCGCAGCACCCGGCAGCAGGAATACCAGGAGGCGGTGGAGCGGGCCCAGACCTTTGCCGAGGAGCTGGCGGCAACCAACGAGGAGCTCCGGCTGGCGAACGAGGAGTTGAACCAGCAGAATGCGGATCTACTCGCTGCCCGCAGGGCTGCCGATGAGGAACGGCAGCGCTACTACGACCTCTTCGATGCCGCTCCGGAGGGCTACCTGGTGACGGACCGAAACGGGGAGATCGTGGAAGCCAACCATGCCGCCGGGATGCTGTTGTCCGTTCACACGGAGAGCCTGGCCGGCCGCAACCTCATTCACTTCATCTCGAACAGAGACGAAGCCCGGACCCGGATGGCCCGGGCGGTGGGCGGGGAATCCCAGCAGGACTTCGAACTGGATCTTCTTCCGTTAGGCGGAGGGTTCGTGTGCGTATCGGCGAGCATCGTATCGGTAAGCCCACCGGGAGCCCCAGAGCCATCGCTCCGCTGGATGCTGCGGGATGTGACGGAGCGAAAACGGGTTGAGGAGTTGGCGCGGGAGCGCGAGCAGATCCTGCAGAGCATTTTTAGGTCCGCCCCGGTCGGCATCGGCCTGGTCTCGGACCGGGTGATCCTGCGGGTGAACGACACCCTCTGCCGCATGCTCGGTTATGCTGAGGAGGAGCTGGTGGGGAGGGACGCCCGCATCCTCTACCCCGATGCGGCGGAGTATGCGTACGTCGGGAGGGAAAAGTACCGCCGGATGGAGACGGCGGGCATCGGAACCGTGGAGACCCGCTGGCAGCGGAAGGACTGCCGCATCCTGGATATCCTGCTCAGTTCTACGCCACTGGACCCGAACGATCTCTCATCGGGGATCATGTTCACGGCCCTGGACATCACGGATCGCAAGCGCTGGGAGACCGCCCTGCAGGAGAGCGAAGCCAAGTACCGCAGCCTCTTTGATGACGACCTCACGGGGGACTATATCTGCGACATGGACGGGCGGATCCTGGACTGCAACCCGGCATTTGCAAGGATGTTCGGTTTTGACTCCGTCGATGAGGCGGAGGCATCCAATATCCTGGAGACCTACATTTACCCCCGTGATCGCGAGGCGCTCCTTAAACGTCTGCAGTGTGAAAGGAAGCTCGAGGGGCTCGAGCATTTCCGCAGGCGGCAGGACGGGACGCTGATCCATGTGGTCGAGAACATCGTCGGGATCTTCGACGCTTCGGGTGCGCTGGTCCAGACCAAGGGCTACATCATCGAGGACACCGAGCGCCTGCGGGCGGAAG
>JASEFH010000047.1 GCA_030019205.1 Methanomicrobiales archaeon | reverse complement strand
GAATCCTCGGCTATGCCATGGGGTGGTGGAAGTAAAATGAATTCGGGATACTACAATTTTGAGATATCCCCCATAAAGTAAATATTCATGTACAGCTCGAAAATTACTAAGAGCAACTAATTATGAAGATCCTATTAGTTGCAATGTCCGATAGCATACATGTTGCGAGATGGATTGATATTATTTCTAACCTTGATTATCAAGTATACCTTTTCCCATGTCAAGATTTTGGGGCTACACATCCCAATATCAAAGGTATTACAATTTTCCATACATTTTTTAGCGATCAGAGGAACTCGAGAGGAGTTAATAATTATTATGGGCGCCGTATTCCTGGAAAATCTTCACCTTCAAGATTTATTGCAGGAATTGCTCGAGGAATTCAATCTATTTTTCATCCCACACTCCGCGAGATTCAATTGAAAAATGTAATTGATGAAGTTAAACCTGATATTATACATTCAATGGAATTACAACATGCTGGATATCTTACACTTAATGTAAAAAAGAAATTTTTTTCCACATTCCCACCTTGGCTAGTTACTAATTGGGGTAGTGACATTTTTTATTTTGGTCGGTTTCCCAATCACGAAAATAAAATTCGAGAAGTTTTGGACCACTGTGACTACTATTCTTGCGAATGTAATCGAGATATTAAATTGGCAAGGCTTTATGGTTATAAGGGATTTAGTTTTCCACCGTTTCCAAATTCAGGTGGATTTGATCTAGCTAAGATATCCTTACTACGTCAGCCAGGATTAACCTCATCAAGAAGAGTTATTATGATTAAAGGGTACCAACATTGGGCTGGGAGAGCACTAGTTGCTTTGAAAGCTCTTGAAATGTGTTCCGATTTGCTCTTAGGGTATAAAATAATAGTTTACTCTTCAAATAATAATAAAGACATAAAACGGGTATTGAATAGACTCAAAAATGAATCTGGAGTTTCATTTCAGATCCTGCCCAACGGTATTCCACATGAAGAGATTCTGAAGTATCATGGGATGGCGAGGATCTCTATTGGTCTTTCAGTTAGCGACGGGATTAGTACATCATTTTTAGAAGCAATTGCCATGGGGTCCTTTCCAATTCAGTCAAACACTGCATGTGTCAATGAATGGGTAAAAAATGGAGAGAATGGCTATATTGTGCCCCCAGAGGATCCGACTTGCGTTACCGAAGCTATCCGGTCAGCTTTACAAGATGACCAGTTAGTTGATAAAGCAGCACAGATAAACGCCGATTTGGTGAAAAGAAAACTAGATAAAAATTTAATTACGGAGTGTATAAAGGCGATGTATGAAAAGATTTTTTGGGATGCGAACATCAAGAAAAAAGTATAGAGGATTACGTTTATCCTATCTTTTCTTCCTTCAGTCCTCCGTACTAGTCTGATCCTTCCTGTTTAAGCTCTTTACTCTCCCAAATTCCCTAAATTTTCTGTTCTTTTCTCCCCACTCTTCGAAAGTTGATGCTAGGAGGAGTGCAAGTTGATGGTACGAAGCTGATAGTACGAAGCTACTGCAGGTTGAAGTCAAAACAGGAGAAGAGGTTCTTCACATGCACTCTGGCAGAAGTGGTGACCAGAAAATGTCCGGCACCGAATACCCGTTTGATCGCCTCAAAGGGTCGTTCCACCAGAGACAGGACCCGCATGATCGACCGGTTTCTCCGTTCCTCTTTTATCGATAATGGGTGTCCTCTCGTACCTCGGTGCATGGTCTTGTCCAGGGAAACCTGAGTTTCACCCCGAAGTACCCCTTATCGAGATAGAGTGTCTCTCCTTCCCGGGAGAGATCCACCTGGTTGTCGTTGAACGATGCAGTGGTGGTCTTCACCCTCCGGATGAGTTGTTATTCCTTATCGATGAGGATGTGCAGCTTGGACCCAAAGGACGACTTCTTCCCTTTCTTCGCCCCGGTGCCGTCTCGGCTCAGTCGGCTCTTCGCCCCGTCTTCCCGTGGCGTATTGGAAGAGGCATGTCCGGGATCGGCGGTGATGAAGGTCGCGTCCTGGATCATCCCCTTTCGGATCGTGAGACCCTTTCGCATCCAGCTGCCGTTGCAGTACCTCTCAGACTGCCTTCTCCTGCCCGGTTCGGATCCGTCGTTCCCGGAAGGACCTGAGCGTGGTGAGATCCGGGTTCTTCTCCGGGAATCTCAAGAACTTCCGAAGGAGATGCGATCATTCGCCTGCCGATCCATCTCTGGATCCGATTAAACGAAGAAGGACTTCAACACGAGCATTTTCAACAGCAAGATCTCATTGGTATTCGGTCGTCCACCGATCTCTCTATTGTTATAGAGATCACTCATGATTGGACGAAATGACTCCCAGTCTATCATGGATTCGAGCTCTGCAAGCTTGTCCCCGAGTTTCTGGATGCGTTTGTACTTCTCGTTCAGAGCAAAATCGGTGAAGGAATTCATTGTTCATATGATCGACGAGCTAAGATAATGCTGTTACGGTTTGAAGTGAGGTTTATCGCAATTCCCCTCGATGAGAGCCTGAAATCCAAACAATACCGCCGCCAAGCCAAATAAATCAAACTGAAATTCATTCTCTACAACCTAAAGCGAACCCTCACATCCTACTCAATTCGGATCCTCAGAATCATTTCTACAAAGCCTTAATAATAGAACTTCATAGTACTGTTGAACATTATGGTTGTGCTAATTTTAGGTGCCACAGGGATGTTAGGGCATAAATTAATGCAAATATTAGCAAAAAAATTCGATGTAATTGGAACTGTCCGTCATTCAAAAACCAAGTACAAAAAACACCCAATTTTTAAAGATTTGAACCTCCTTGGACGTGTAAATGCTGAGAAACTTGAATCAATTTCGGATGCGCTTGATGCTGTGCGACCTGACTTTGTTATCAATGCGATCGGGATTGTAAAGCAAATCCCTGCTTCCCATGATCCAATCCCAATTATTACCGTAAATTCCCTCTTACCTCACCAGCTTGCACAGCTTTGCCATAAACAGAGTTGTCGATTGATTCATATGAGCACGGACTGTGTATTTTCTGGTAACATGGGTAACTATTCTGAGGATGATGTACCGGATGCTATGGATCTGTATGGTCGCACAAAACTTCTTGGAGAAGTCACTTATGATAATTGCCTCACAATTCGGACATCAATTATAGGAAGAGAACTTGGAAATGCTCATGGGCTTATTGAGTGGTTTCTCTCACAAAATGGAAAAAGTGTGAAAGGGTTCCAGAGAGCCATCTTCAGCGGTCTTACAACCAATGCACTCTCCCAAATAATTGCAGAGATTATTCAGCATCAATCTGAGCTTCAAGGGCTCTGGCATGTTGCATCAGAGCCAATCAGCAAGTTTGACCTTCTTACTCTGGTAAAAGAGGAGTATCATTTGGATATTGAAATCGAACCGGACATTACTGTGAAGATAAATCGCAGTTTAAATGCTAAAAAATTCAAAGAAAAAACAAATATTAAAATTCCCTCATGGACAACTATGATACAGGAAATGCATCAGGATCCAACACCGTATGGAGAAATTCGGAGATAATATGTTAACTGATAAAACCGTTCTAGTTACAGGAGGTACTGGATCTCTTGGAAAAGTTCTGGTCCGACGTCTTCTATCCGGTGAGATAGGATGTCCGAAGAAGATCATCGTGTTCTCACGAGATGAAGCAAAACAGCACGAGATGCGTCTTCGATATTTGAATCGTAAGAATGCAACTGATGAGATTATTTATAATAATTTCCTACGGTTGTTGGAGTTCCGCATAGGTGATGTTCGAGATTACCATAGTATCAGTTCAGTTTTACATGGAGTTGACGTCGTTATTAATGCGGCGGCTCTCAAACAAGTTCCTGTATGCGAATATTTTCCCTTTGAGGCGGTTAGGACCAATATAGAAGGACCTGAAAATATCATCCGCTCTATTCGCGAGCATCATTTACCTGTTTCAACAGTTGTTGGTATTTCAACAGATAAGGCGTGCAAACCGATCAATGTTATGGGCATGACAAAAGCTATCCAAGAACGGCTATTAATTCATGCAAATATGGATTGTCCTGATACAAGATTCATATGTGTTAGATACGGAAATGTCCTAGCATCTCGAGGATCTGTCATACCTCTCTTCCATGAACAGATTCGTTCTGGCGGACCAGTAACGATCACCACTCTGGATATGACACGATTCCTCCTAAGCCTTGATCAGGCTGTTGACACAATATTTGCGGCATTAATAGAGGCAAACCGTGGTGAGACGTATATCCCTAAAGTACCATCTGCGAATGTGATGGATATTGCCAAGATTTTGATAGGAGAGAGACCCATCAAGACAGTTGTTACAGGGATTAGGCCGGGTGAAAAAATTCATGAAATACTTGTATCGGAAGAAGAAGCGCATAGGACGATAGAAAGGGGAAATTATTATGTAATTCTACCCGTTCTTCCGGAACTTCGTGACTCAGAGTATAAGGATACATTATCTCGAGAATATAGCTCTGCAGATAACATAATGAACTACGAACAGCTAAAAATTCAGTTGGAACAGCATGGACTTTTAATTGATGATCAACAACCGAATGGGGAATTGCTCCGATGAAAATTATGACAATTCTGGGCACTCGCCCGGAGATAATTAGATTAAGCTGCACGATTGAAAAGTTGGATCGAGAGTGTGAGCATATTTTGGTACATACTGGCCAGAACTATGATCCGAAGTTAAGCGATATATTCTTTAAAGAGTTACGGATTCGGGAACCTGACTACTACCTAGGTGTTCAAAGTTCAAGTACGGGGGAGCAGATTGGCAGAATATTAGTTGAAAGTGAGAGAATACTCCAATCCGAGAAACCAGATAGATTATTGATCCTTGGAGATACAAATAGCAGTCTTTCGGCTATCATCGCGAAAAGGATGGCAATACCTGTCTATCATATGGAGGCGGGTAACAGGTGCTTTGACGATCGCGTGCCTGAAGAAGTAAACAGGCGGATTATCGATCACTGCAGTGATATACTAATGCCCTATACTGAGAGAAGTCGCGCTAATCTCATCCAAGAAGGAATTTCGAGTAATAGAATATTTGTAGTCGGCAATCCGATCAATGAAGTTCTAGAACGATACAAATCCGATATCGAAGAATCGAAAGTCCTTGAGGCATTAAAACTAAATCCAAATGAATATTTTCTTGTAACAATGCATCGAGCTGAAAATGTGGATATCCCGAATCGTTTGAAAACTTTGATTCAAGCAATAAATCTACTTCCTGAAAAATACAAAAGGACTGTAATATTGAGTTTACATCCTCACACGAGAGATAGAATCTGTCGGTATGGATTAATTGATAATGCTGGAATGATCCAGTACTACGATCCGTTTGGCTTCATTGATTTCGTTGCTCTTGAAAAAAATGCGTATTGTGTTATTAGTGATAGTGGAACCGTTCAAGAAGAGTGTTGTATCATGCATGTTCCAAATGTCACGATTCGAGATGTAACAGAGCGTCCAGAGACGGTTGAATGTGGCAGCAATATTTTATCTGGGGCCAATCCAGAGGCAATCTTGCGTTGTGTCCAGTGTAGTCTTGGGCAACCTCCGCAATGGAATATTCCCCCTGAATATCTTAAAGAAAATGTCAGCAGCACTGTTGTCAAAATTTTAATGAGTCATCGAGTTGCTTCTTAACACTTGCCAGGATTTCTTTCATAATCGAGATTAATTGTGAAAACCTTTTCCACTCAAAGGGATATTCATTAAAGATGAGGATATCCCAAAATTATAAGACCCTTGAGGACCCTGAGCCCAAGACATGGCAT
>JASEFH010000046.1 GCA_030019205.1 Methanomicrobiales archaeon | reverse complement strand
TCTGTTTCATCGGGATCTCGCCAATAAACGGAGTGCCATCGAACGGTTCTTCAGCTGGATTGAGGCCTTCAAGAAGCTGGTTCCCCGTTACGAACGCTGTGACCATTCATTCCTGGGGCTCATACACCTAGCCTGTGCCCGCATGATCTGGAGAGTTTTGGGATGACCTCGATCTTTAACCCCCTCCCAAGAAACGAGTAGAATTCAATGTTGATAAATCGATGAATCAGAGAACGGGGGGCATCTATCCGTTCCCGAATAAAAGTACATGCAATATCATCACGAAAGTTAAAAACATTGAGATTAAAACCGTTACATTGATCGTACTCGAAGGGGAATACAGGATTGGTGATTCCATGTACTCCCCGCTTATTGTTGACCGCACAGACCCAAAATGGTTCCTGTTAGATCAGGTGTTTTCCCTTCTATCGAGCCGAAGATCACGACAGGAGCTCGCAAAGCAGGGAATCACCCCGGTTCCCTTGGCTGCCACAGCCATCCGGATCCTCCTGGTCTCCCTTTTCTTCTCCGTGGATACTGCCTACGTTGTACGAGAACTGAACACCCGGAAGAAGTTGCGGCGGTTCACCGGGATACCAGAGGTCCCCACCTTCGATGCGCTCTACCGGTTCCTCAGTCGGTTCGATGAACAACAGTTCCTCGCTCTCGTCATCGCACTCCTGAACACCTGCTGTGCCCGCCGGAAGCGGCGGGGACCGGCCACGATCCTCATCGATAGTACCGCCATCACCCTGGACCTGAACTGGTTTCGGCGGACCTTCTCCCGAGAACACCTGGAAAACCGGGAGTACCGGTGGGGATACTCCCCGACCCATGGCCACTACATTGGATACAAGCTCACAATGGCCATCGAGTACCCGACTCTCCGTGCGGTCGGCATCCTTCTGCATCCGGGATCTCCCCACGATGCTCCGCTGTTCGAGGAGATCATGGATGAACTGAAGCGCCGGAGGGGGATCCGGATCCTGGATAGGGTCGTCTTCGACAAGGGATACTACTCCTGCCGGAACTATGTGCAGGGGATTTTCCGATTCAGCGTCGTTCCGCTCATATTCGCCAAGAAGAACTTCTCAGCAAAGAAATTGCTCGGGAAGCTTATCTATCCCCTCAATATCTTCGGGCGATCGGATACGAGGGAACTGATCCAGCGGTACCGTACCCTTGCCACAAGACTCCTCCGGCACCTACAGGAACAGTCGCAGTTTCAGGAGATCCGATCTCGGATCGAGGACGTCTTCAAAGCGGCGAAGAATGCCTTCTCGCTGAAGAGAATCCATCGATATACAACGAGATCGGTAACAAAGGCGGTGTGCTTGAATGTCCTTTTAACCGGACTCGTGATATCGCTCGGATTTCAGTCAAAGGTGCAGTTACAGCAGTTGGCTGAATGGTGAAATTGGGGGGCTATATATTTTCTAACTGAATGAGGAGAATGAAGAGTATGGGCTCATATCTTAGTGTCCATTTCTACAAAGCCATATCATCAGGTTTTTGTAATATTTGTAACATTATCTATATACAAAAGGTTGGCTATGGTGAGAATTCTCTTTGTCCAACTTAAAACAGAAACTTTTGAGAATACATTCATTAGAAATGATCTGGAGTACCTAAAAAAACACTATGAAGTGCGATCGATTGATGTAACGATAAGAAATTTGGGAGCTGGAGGCAGGCCTCTTTATCTTCGCAAAACCATGATTAATCTCCTTCAAGGATTGAAATGGGCTGATATCGTATTCGTGTGGGGTGCAGATATTCATTCATTAGGTGCCTTAATTTTATCTAAAATATTCATGAAAAAAATTATTGTTGTTATATATGGTCATGAGATAGATTGCATTCCTGAATTAACATATGGATTTGCCAATTCAGAATCAAGAAAAAGAAGAATCGTTGAATTCGTACTCAATCATTCAAATAGAGTGATTGTTCAGAGTAAATACATGACACAATGCATTCGAAACTACTTTCCTAACATTAACGGTAAAGTCTCTATCCTTCCACTCGAATTTAATCCTGATCGGTTTGTACCAAATGGGGATAAGAACCGAGAAGTTCTCACAGTAGCTTTAGCTAACAATATTAACTATGCTAGATTGAAAGGCATTGACACTTATATTGAGACTGCTAGCCGTCTCCCTGATATCCAATTCACGATTGTTGGATTGGGAGAAAAGATTATTCGATACTATAGGAATAAAGCATCTCCAAATGTAGCGATACTACCTCCAATTTCTCAGGATGAATTAATCAAATTATATCAGAAAACTAAAGTATATTGCCAATTCTCTTATTCAGAATCCTTCGGATGCTCGATTGCTGAATCTATGTTATGTGAATGTGTTCCTGTCTGCAGGACAGCCGGGAATATGCCCGAACTGATATCAGGAGTTGGCTACGAGATACCCCAATATTCACCAGAAGAGGCGATTCTACTTGCAATTACTTCAGAGAATGGAAAAAAAGCAAGAGAAAAAATAATGCAGAATTATCCGCCGGGTTGCAGGGAGAATGCGTTGCTCAACATTGTAAAAGAGATATAATATTAAGAGCACATTATGTCTGCAAGACAACCAATGAGGAATTCGATGAAGTTCACCCTGATATCTTCCGCTTTGCCCCCTTCAGCTTCGGGTCAAGCTATCGTACTGTATAATCTTTTAAAAGATTACCCTGCTGAAAAATACTCATTAATTACTCAACGTGATTATTACCATTACAGGTATACCCCCAGAATAACTGAATATTTACCCGCGAAATATCATTTTCTTCAACCAGAACAGCAAATGATAAGATGTATCATCAGCGCAAGCGGCAGGGTTGGTGCATCTTCTTTAGTTCTATCAACCTTTTTAGCCTTGAGAAAAAAGCAGATAAAGAGTATAATTAAAAAAGAAAGCTCCGAGCGGGTAGTTGTTTGTACAGCAGACCTATTCAATCTCCCAGCAGTTCATTTAAGCTGTACAGAATTGAAAGTCCCATATTTTGTGTATATGTTTGACCATTATTCAAATCAATGGATACAACCTCAATTAAAGATCTTTGCACAAAGATATGAGCAACAAATTCTTGAGGCTGCAGCTGGTGTAATTTTTCCAAACGAATTTTTGGCTAATTTCTATAAAAAATTCAAGGTGAATGACATCGTACTGCATAATCCATGCGATTTATCTCGATATGCCCGATCAGGCTTTTCGAAGAGTGCTTTGAGCAACGGCAAAATGATTCTTTATACCGGCCATATTTACGAAGCGCACTATGCCGCTTTCAGAAATTTAATCGAAGCAATTAGGCTTCTTAAAAGAGAAGATATCACTTTGCAAATATATACGGTACAAAGAATGTCCCATCTACAAAAAGAAGGGATTAAAGGCCCGCATGTGGCCATAAACCCACCCATATCGGATCATTTGATTCCCCAAATTCAAGCAGAGGCTGATATATTATTTTTACCCCTCTCAATGAATTCCTCTTACGGAAAAGAGGTTATTAATACGTCCGCACCAGGAAAAATGGGCGAATATCTTGCATCTGGCACTCCGATTCTTGTTCATGCTCCGAAGGATTCATTCGTGTCATGGTATTTCCGCACTTATAACTGTGGACTGGTTGTAGACGAGGAAAATCCAAAATCTCTTGCTGATGGTATTGTTACTTTGCTGGAGGATGATAGTATTAGAAATAAATTCCAAAACAACGCCTTAGAACGGGCAAGAATTGATTTTGACTTAGAAAAAATTAAAAAGCATTTCTTTGGTTTAATTGCAGATAATGGAGACATCCCAAAATTATAAGGCCCTTTCGAACCCTAAGCCCTGGGCATTGCATTTCGGGAAATCGACGACGATCTCTGGGAAATTCTTCGGAACCTCCTGCCCCGCCAGAAACCGCACATCGATCGGCCCCGGCGGGATCCCCGATCCCTCATTAACGGCATCCTCTACGTCCTGACCACGGGGTATGCATGGGATGATGTTCCCGAGCAGTACGGCACCAAACCGACGGTACACCTGTACCACCTCGAACTCTGTAAACGGGGAGAGTATCCGGCGATCTTCCTGGTCCTGCTGCAGGCCGGCTTAGATCTGCAGAAGCTCGATCTCGTCCACTGCATCACCGATACCAAGCCAATTTTCGTGAAAAACCCTCATGATGCCTTCTGGGCAGCAAGCATACAGGATTAAAATATTCGGATGGCAATTTTTCAAGGGGTAGAGAAGGCTGACCCCTTTCTGGGATCCGATCCCGTGCGAAAACTAGCCAGTCCACCGTCTCGGAAGCATACATGCATCGGAGAATGCGGATACAAAATTGCTCCTGAAGAATTCTGGATCTACCCCAACTTTGAGGAGTTATGAATGAACGAACGAAAGTGTGCGGAATTGATGTCCACAAGGAGTTCCTCCAAGTCTGCATCCTGTCACGATCTGGAGAGTGCTCCCACCATCGCTTCCGCCATACTTCTGAGGGATTCTCGCCTTAAAAGACCTTGTCCTGACAGAGGGATGCGACCTCATCGCCTTCGAATCCTCCGGCATCTATTGGTACAAGCTCTACCGGATCCTTGAGTCGGATATTCGGGTTATTGTTGCCAATGCCTATCAGATCAAGAGTATTCCCGGACGAAAGACCGATCTGAAAGATTCCCAATGGATCGCCGAATTCGCACTCAACGGCTTGATCAAGCCTTCACGTATCTTTCCTCGGAGAGACCGAGAGTTCCGGGATCTTATGCGAAACCGTGAGGTTCTGGTGCAGACCCGGACGACCATCAAGAACCGGATCCACAAGATCCTGGACAGTGCCGGGATCCGGCTGAAACCCGTGCTCAATGATCTCTTCGGGAAATACGGGTATTATCTGCTCCAGGGGATTGCAGAAAAGAAAGATCTGGAAATCCCCCTCTCGACTCTCCCCTCTCCCCGGATCCGCCGTCGTGTCGATTCGATCCGGGAAGTGCTGCAGGAGACCTCCCTCTCTCCCCTGCAGCTGCATCTCCTGAAGACTCAGTTGACACTATTCGATGAGATCGAGGATACGATCGCTTATCACGAATCCCTCATCCTTGCATCGTTGCATTGCTCGATGACGACCACGCCGAGCATATCGCGATCTGTATCTCGATCCCGGGCATCAGCAGCATCGCTGCAAAGACCATTCTTGCCGAAGTGGGAGATGTTCGGGATTTTGCCTCGGCAGATCGTCTCGTCTCCTGGGCAGGCATGGCACCGTCGGTGTATCAGTCTGCTGACACACTGGTCACCGGACGGATCACGAAACGCGGGTCAAAGCATCTCCGGTGGATTCTGGTGCAGGCTGCACAGGCAGCAAGTAGAGCAAAGGATACGGTGTTCTCCCGCTTCTTCCGGCGCATCACCTATCGCAGGGGTGGGAATAAGGCCGTTTTCGCCCTTGCCCGGAAGATCCTCTGCATTCTGTGGCATCTGCTGATGAACCGGAAACGATACGTTGAACCCGGTCTGAAGAAATCGGTGTAACTCCCAGCACGGTCCGCGGTGCCGGCGCTGTCTATCGAAGAGGCGGTAGCGGTGTTGCCGAATGCTGGGTATGTGGTATAAACACATGAGAAGCAGAGCCGTGCCGGGAGGGGGTGAGGAAGTAAAGGCCACCAACTCCCCTCATGGATTTTCATACAAAGGGAGAGTTATCGGCTACGATGGCTACAAAAAGGTAAACGGGAATGAGCTCAGCGCCCTGGTCGATCAGAACGGTCTCCCTTTGGCCTGTTCAGTCGCTCCGGCGAATGTCCATGATTCTCAGCTCTATGAACCAACCGGGGCCGCATTCGAGATTCCCGGGATAGATGCAAAACCATCGGTCATCACCGCCGACGCAGCCTTCGACTCGCAAGAGATCCGATCCAATACCCGGAAACGGAGAATGCGGAGCAGTATCCCGGTAAATCCGAGAAATGGGAAATCTCCGAAGCGAGGAAGACCGGTTCTGTTTCATCGGGATCTCGCCAATAA
>JASEFH010000045.1 GCA_030019205.1 Methanomicrobiales archaeon | reverse complement strand
ATGATCATGCGGGATCCAGGGTATCCATTTTACAGAAAATTTGAGACACTACCAATTACACAGAATTGAGCCTGGATTGTCATGAATAAGGAATGGTTTGAAACAACAATTGGAGAGCAAGTAACACTTCAACGTGGATTTGATATAACGAGGGAGGAGCAAAAACCTGGGAAAGTTCCGGTTGTTTCATCCAGTGGCATTTCAAGTTATCATAATGAATCGCAAGTTGCAGGTCCTGGTGTAATTTTAGGGAGAAAAGGTGTTGTGGGAAGCGTCTTCTATATAGAACCTGATTACTGGCCTCACGACACCACCCTTTGGGTAAAAGATTTTCATGGTAACAATCCCCGATTCGTTTACTACTTTTTCAAAGATTTAGCACCCGTATTAGCCAAAATGGATGTCGGTTCAGCAAATCCAACTTTAAATAGGAACCATGTTCACCCCATGAAAATTAAATGGCCTTCAATTTCTGTCCAGCGCACAATCGCCAATATTCTCGGCTCCCTCGACGATAAAATCGAACTCAACCGCCAGATGAGCGAAACCCTCGAAGCGATGGCCCGGGCCATCTTCAAATCCTGGTTCGTGGACTTCGATCCGGTCCGGGCGAAGGCCGAGGGTCGGCAGCCCGTGGGGATGGATGCGGAGACGGTGGCATTGATCCCGAGTGAATTTGAAGTGATTAATGGGCAGAATATACCAAAGGGGTGGCGAACAGTACGTCTTAGTGAGATAATTAACTTGCATGGAGGCGGCACTCCTAAAACTACTATTCAAGAATACTGGAATGGCGATATCCCTTGGTTTTCGGTTGTAGATGCACCAGGTGAGAGCGACATATTTGTCATCGATACCGAGAAGCACATAACGCAAGAAGGTGTCAATAATTGCTCAGCCAGCATTTTACCAGTCGGTACAACAATAATAACAGCCCGTGGAACAGTCGGAAAACTTGCCCTTGTGGGGGTACCAATGGCAATAAATCAATCTTGCTATGGCATTCGAGGTAAAATAGGATACCCAGACTTTTTTATTTACTTTTTAATGAAGAAAATTGTCGATGACCTTAAGCATCAAACACACGGAACGGTATTCGAAACAATCACTCGACAGACATTTTCTGGCGTTAATGTTACTATTCCCCCAGTCACAATTGCACGACAATTTGATGCCCTGATTCATCCTTATCTTATGAAGATTATCAATAATTTGTTTCAAATAAAGAGTCTTGCAGACCTCCGTGACATACTTTTACCAAAACTTATCTCTGGTGAAATCCGAGTAAATGCATTGAGCGAAGAAAATGCGGCTATGGGTTAAAATTGGCCTCTTCTTAAGTGCATACTTGCCCCTTTTCCTAATTTTAGCCATCAATAATTGGTTTAATCTTTACATTACTGGCCTATTTGTCATCATTCTTGTAATCAGTCTCATATGGTTCGTAGTAGTCTTCATCGTTAAAAGGACAACTCGGGAGAGCTATCATGTTGTAAATGTTGAGAATAAGGCAAAGGATGCTCTCAACTATGTAATTCCGTATATCATATCTTTCATCAGCCTAGATCTTTCTAAGTGGCAGGATTCAATCGCACTGGCAATTCTTTTAGTGATCATCTTTGTGGTTTACGTTCAATCTGAACTCCTTTATATAAATCCGCTCCTTTTCTTCTTTGGCTACAGCCTTTACAGCCTGGAGGTTTGTAAGCCTTCCCTTGGTTGTGAGGAGACTAAAACCGAAATTACCATAATAGCGAAAAGGAAAATTTCAAAAAGCGATAGAATCGAGGTTTGGGAAATCGATGAGGGCATAGCATGGGAGAATTGAAATGATCGCTGAACTTATTGGATATATCAACCAGTCTCACAAAGAAAATGTAAATCTTTATTTTGCAAAGAAAAACAAAAACCAAACAACCAAAGAAGTTACGTACGAATTTTTCAAAGCCAGAATTCATCCGGACATCGGAGAAGAACTGAGACGCAATGCACTGTCCCAGATGATCCGTCTCCATGAAAAAAATCCTCAATACATGGAATACGGAATTCTTCCCTATTCCGATAGCCCGATAATAGAGAAGATAAAAAATGACGATGTTCCAAATCTCCCATCCTTTCTATCGAGTACGGCCAATCCTCGGTTGAGCGTTATCACGAAGGATGACTTTAACAAGGTATTTGGATATATTGTAAAGATAGAGACTGGTAACATCACAGTGTTTTTCTTCAGGAAATATTCTCCCAAAAAGCTGATGGAGAAAGGTAAACTTGCTGTAATTTTTCGAGATGGCCAATTTTCCACGTTGAATGAAAACATCTTAGCCCTTGATTCTGTTTATGACGCAGCACTGCTGATGAGACCACCTACTCCCCAAACACAAACAATCCTCCCCGAGGTTTTGGTATTTCATAAGTCTCAATTCGAGTCGTTATTCAGCTTTATTGACTTCTATCTGGTGGAGGTTCAAAATAAAGAAGAATATCTCTCCGCGAAGGAATTTTTTGATGATTGCGGGAAGATATTTGAATGTTGTACAACCGACGCAAGAAAAATCCGAAAACTCGCACGAGTTCTAAAAAACAGTCAGATCGACCAGATGGATCGGGATAAGATTCGTAGAGTGGTAGATGAATTCAATTTGACATTGGGATTCACTGATGACGGTAAGTTAAGGGTGGACGAACAGAGCATCTGGACTATTCTGCGGATTCTCGATGATGACTACGTAAAGTCGGATATTACAAATAGCAAATACGAGTCTCGATCCAAGGTGAGGAAGTGACAACCTCCATCACAGAGTTTGATGTGGAGGAACTAGCTCTCACTTGGTTCCAGAACCTCGGCTATTCCGTCCTTTTCGGTCCCTCCATCGCCCCCGGCGAACCTCTCGCAGAAAGGGATGACTTCACCCAGGTCATCCTGCACGACCGCCTCAAGCAGGCTATTCACTGCCTCAACCCCGACATCACCCCTGAAGCCCGCGAAGATGCCTTCCGAAAGGTAATCCATCCCGATTCCCCCTCGCTGATCATCAACAACCGCTCCTTCCACCGCATGCTCGTCGATGGCGTTGAAGTCGAGTACAGGAGAAAGGATGGCTCCGTTGCCGGCGATCGGGTCCGCCTCGTGGACTTCCAGCACCCCGACGAGAACGACTGGCTTGTTGTGAACCAGTTCGCCGTAAAGGAAGGCCAGCACCACCGTCGCCCTGACATCGTGCTCTTCCTCAACGGCCTCCCCCTGCTCGTGATGGAGCTCAAGAACCCTGCCGATGAGAACGCCACCCTCGGCGCCGCCTACAACCAGCTCCAGACCTACAAGCAGCAGATCCCGGGCCTCTTCGCCTACAACGAGATGCTGGTCATCTCCGACGGCATGGACGCCCGCATCGGGACCCTGACGGCTAACATCGAGTGGTTTCTCCGCTGGCGGACCATCGAGGGCGATACTCTGGCCCCGGAGGCGATGCCAGAGCTGGAGGTGCTCGTCAACGGCGTCTGCGAGAAGCGCCGCTTCCTGGACCTCCTCCAGCACTTCATCGCGTTCGAAGAAGATGTGAAGGGCACCATCGCCAAGAAGATGGCCGGCTACCACCAGTTCCACGCCGTTCGCCGTGCCGTGGAGGCGACGGTCCAGGCGGCTGGCCCCGAGGGGGACCAGCGCTGCGGTGTCGTCTGGCACACCCAGGGATCGGGCAAGAGCCTCACCATGGTCTTCTACGCCGGCCAGATCGTGCTCCACCCGGCCATGGAGAATCCGACGGTGGTGGTCATCACGGACCGCAACGACCTCGACGACCAGCTCTTCGGCACCTTCTCCCGCTGCCACGACCTCCTGCGGCAGAAGCCCGTGCAGGCGGAGGACCGCGAGCACCTGCGCCAGCTCCTCTCGGTATCCTCGGGCGGGGTCGTCTTCACCACGATCCAGAAGTTCTTCCCCGAGAAGGGCGAGGAGGAGCATCCCCTCCTCTCGGACCGCCGGAACATCGTCGTCATCGCTGACGAGGCCCACCGCAGCCAGTACGGCTTCGAGGCCAAACTGAGCCGGGAGAGCGGCGGGATCTCCTATGGGTTTGCCAAGTACCTCCGCGACGCCCTGCCGAGCGCCTCCTTTATCGGGTTCACGGGCACGCCCATCGAGCTCGCCGATAAGAGCACTCGCACCGTCTTTGGCGACTACATCAGCATCTACGATGTCCAGCAGGCCATCAACGACGGCGCCACCGTCCCCATCTTCTACGAGAGCCGGCTGGCGAAGCTGGAGCTGAAGGGGAAGGACATACCCTGCCTGGACAGCGAGTTTGAGGAGGTGACCGAGGGCGAGGAGGAGACCCGCAAAGAGCGGCTCAAGACCAAGTGGGCCGCACTCGAGTCCGTGGTCGGGACGGAGAAGCGGATCCACCTCATCGCCCGCGACCTCGTGGACCACTTCGAGAAGCGGCGGGACGCCATGGGCGGGAAGGCGATGGTGGTCTGCATGAGCCGGCGGATCTGTGTCGAGCTCTACACTGCGATCACCGCGCTCCGCCCCGGGTGGCACGATGCGGACGACACCCAGGGCGCCATCAAGATCGTCATGACCGGTTCCGCTTCCGACAATCCCGACTGGCAGCCGCACATCCGCAACAAGCCCCGGCGGGAGGCGCTGGCCCGGCGGTTCAAGGATCCCGCCGATTCCTTCCAGATCGCCATCGTGCGGGACATGTGGCTGACGGGGTTCGATGTCCCCTGCCTCCACACCATGTATCTCGACAAGCCGATGCAGGGCCATACTCTCATGCAGGCGATCGCCCGCGTGAACCGGGTCTATCCCGGCAAGGATGGCGGGCTGATCGTGGACTACCTCGGCCTGGCCGACCAGCTCCGCAAGGCGATCGCCAACTACACCGCAAACAGGGGACGGGGGACGCCGGTCCTCGACATCGAGGAAGCCGTCGCGATCCTGCTGGAGAAGTATGAAGTCTGCTGCGATCTCTTCAACGGATTCGACCGCTCCCCCTGGACGAGCGGCGATCCGCAGACGCGGCTGGCGCTCCTGAAACCGGCGCTCGACTTCATCCTCGCCAGGAAGGATGGCAAGACGCGCTTCCTGCAGGCGGTGACGGAGCTCACCAAGGCGTTCGGCCTTGCCGTCCCCCACCCCGAAGCCCTGCGGATTCGGGAGGATGTGGCATTCTTCAAGGCGGTGCGGGCGCGGCTGGTGAAGTTCTCGGACGGAACGGGCCGGTTCTCCTGGGACCTGGACCATGCTATCCGCCAGATCGTCTCTGGTGCCATTGTCTCGGATGAGGTGGTGGATGTCTTTGCCGCAGCCGGGCTGAAGAAGCCCGATATCTCGATTCTCTCCGAGGAGTTCCTGGCCGAGGTGAAGGATCTCCCGCAGAAGAACCTGGCCGTGGAGCTGCTGCGCAAGCTGCTCAACGATGAGATCCGCGCCCGCACCCGCAAGAACCTGGTCCAGTCCCGCTCCTTCGGCGATATGCTGGACCGGACGATCAAGAAGTACCAGAACCGGGCCATCGAGACCGCGATCGTCATCGAGGAGCTGATCCAGCTCGCCCGGGAGATGCGGGAGGCCCAGAAGCGGGGCGAAGACCTGGGGTTGACCGATGCAGAGCTGGCCTTCTACGATGCGCTGGAGGTGAACGACAGCGCCGTGAAGATCCTCGGCGACGCGGTGCTGAAACAGATCGCCCAGGAGCTCGTCCAGGCCATCCGCCAGAACATCTCGATCGACTGGACGGTGAGGGAGTCGGTGCGAGCCCGGATCCGGGTGATGATCAAGCGGATCCTCATCAAGCACGGGTATCCTCCCGATAAACAGGAGAAGGCAACCCTCACGGTTCTGGCACAAGCAGAGTTGCTCTGCAGAGACCTTGTGCCCGCATAGGGGAGGTTATGATGAAACGCATCCGTTCTTGATCGTAGGATCTCTCTTGCAAAGGTTTATCGCCATTATAAAGGTGAATACCTGTCATGCAGCACGAGCCGGAGACCGCCGCCCGCATCCTCAAAGCCCTCAAGTACCGCTCCCGCGGGATGACGATTGCCGACATCGCCCGGGCGGCGGGGATCAGCCGCACCACCGCTGCCCGCCAGCTGGAGCTCTTGCGGGTGAACGGCCAGGTGGAGTTGAAAG
>JASEFH010000044.1 GCA_030019205.1 Methanomicrobiales archaeon | reverse complement strand
ATCCGCCTTTCCGTCGAAGATGGGCTGGAGAAGTTTCGGGATCTCCATTCCGTTGTACTGGAAGTCGGCGTCGGTGTTGACGACGATATCCGCCCCGAGTTCTACGGCGGCGTTCAGGCCGTCCCGGAAGGCTTTTGCGAGCCCGAGGTTCCTCTTGTGGGAGATGATGTGGTCGGCGCCGGCGTTTCGTGCGACTTCCACCGTGTTGTCGGTCGAGCCGTCGTTGATGACGAGCACCTCGACCCGGTCGATCCCGTCCATGGTGCGGGGGATTTCCCTGATGACGTCGCCGATTGAGTGCTCTTCGTTGTATGCGGGGATTGTTACGATGAGTTTCATGCTTGCGTGCCCTTCAGGGGTTGTCCCGGATCGTTTTCTCCTGCTGGTGCCCGGTCTGAATTGAAGATGTATCGTCCATGTGCCTATTCTCCCGCAAATACCACTCGTTCGCCCGCATCAAATCGTGCGGCGTCCCGACGTCGATATGGATACCGTCGATGACGCGGTAGCGGACGTCCATCCCTCCGTCGACCTGGAGTCGGATCGCGTCGGTGAGCTGGTACTCGCCCTTGTGGCCGGGGCGGGTGCGGGCGATGGCGTCGAAGATGCTGGTTTCGAAGACATAGGCCCCGAGGGCCCCCAGGCTGCTCGGGGCCTCCTCGGGGCGGGGTTTCTCGACCATCCCGGTGATGCGGTCCCCGTCGGGGCGGATGATCCCGTGGCGGGTGACATCCTCCACCACGGCGACGCCCACGGTAGTGTCGGGGCGGTGCTCCGCGTGGTAGGCAATGAGGTCGGCGAGGAAGGTCTTCGGAGCAAAGAAGTTGTCGCCGAGGACGACCGCGAAGGTGCCGTCGATGACGTGCTCGGCAGCGGCGACGGCATTGGCCAGCCCCAGGCGCTCCTCCTGCACCACGTAGGTGAAATGGACCCCGAAGCGCCTTCCCGAACCCAGGTAATCGGAGAGTCCGTGCTTGTGGGGGCTGACCACAATCGCAATATTCTCGATGCCGGCGATCTGCATCGCCTCCACGACGTGCTCGATCACGGCCTTCTCCCCGACGGGGAGGAGCTCTTTCGGGATCGCGTTCGTGAAGGGACCGAGACGGGTCCCCGAGCCGGCGGCCGGGATGATGCCCTGTTTTACGGTCATGCCCCCTCCCCTCTGCTGCATGGATGGGGCTTCCTGCGGGTTGGAGTGCAGGCTCCCGCAGAGCGAGGGACAATTGCCATGGTAATTATCGTTCTCTCCGTATGTTCATATTAACGATCTCATTTTCCCGTATCGGTCCGGAAACGGGAGATGGACACACTCCACCGCGGTAAAGCGGAAGCCTGAAAGAGATGGATCCGGTAGAGTGCATTCGGGAGGTGCCCCCCTCCGTGCAGGGTGGTGCCCTACCAGCATATGCCCTCTCTGTCCTCCCTTGCAAGGATCCTCCGCCCCTCGATGATGACACGGTTCCGCATGCGGTCGAATGCACCGTCGAGATCGCGGAACTCCGCCCACCCGGTCATCACCAGGCAGCCATCCGCCCCCTTCACGGCATCTCTCGCGGTGGTGCAATACTCCACCCGGGGGAAGAGGGCCTGCATGGCGGGGATCGCCAGGGGATCGTAGGCGGCGATGGAGGCCCCCTTCCGGAGGAGCTCGCGGATGACGGGGATCGCCCGCGAGTCCCGGATGTCGTCGGTGTCCTCCTTGAAAGCGAGGCCGAGGACCGCGATGCGTTTTCCTCGAAGGTCGCCAATCCGCTGCTCGAGGAGGGAGACCATCCGCAGCGGCTGCCGCTCGTTCACGTCCATCACGGATCGCAGGAGCACCGGGTCCTCGCCGAGGTCCCTTGCGAGGTGGATGAGGGCGGAGACGTCCTTCGGGAAGCAGGAGCCGCCGAAGCCGGCCCCGGCATCGAAGAAGTGCGGGGAGATGCGGTGGTCCAGTGCGACGCCCTTCATCACCTCGTAGACATCGATCCCGAGTCGCTTGCAGATATTCCCGATCTCGTTGGAAAAGGAGATCTTGGTGGCGAGAAACGCGTTCGAGGCGTACTTGATCATCTCGGCGGCGACGATGCCCGTGCGGAAGATGGGGGCATCGATGCCCCTGTAGCTGGAAGCGACAGTGTCGAAGGATCGCGAATCGTCGCAGCCGATCACGATGCGGTCGGGGTGCAGGAAGTCCTGCACCGCCCTGCCCTCCCGAAGGAACTCCGGGTTCATGGCAAACCCGATATCGCTCTGCCCCGCATGCTCGAGGACGAGCGGTTTGACGACACGATCCGTCGTTCCGGGCGGGACCGTGCTCTTCACCGCCACCACGTGGGAGCGTCCGCTCCCTGCGAGCGTATCCCCGATGGAGCGGCTCGCCGCCTTGAGCATGGAGAGGTCGGCGCTGCCGTCTTCGGCCGGAGGGGTGCCCACGCAGATGAAAATGAGGTCGGAGCGGGAGACAGGCCCGTAATCCGTACCGGCCAGCAACCTTCTGCCGGCGTTCCGTTTCAGCAGTTCTTCGAGACCGTGTTCGTGGATGGGCGGGATACCGGCGTTGATCATCTCCGCCTTCTCGGGGGTGCGGTTGATTGCGTGGACGGTATGCCCCAGCTCGGCGAAGCATGCCGCCGTGACCAGACCTACATAGCCGGCACCGATCACCGAGATGATCATCCGTGGCCCTCCCCGGGTTTATCAAAGCCCATGAGTGCCCCCGGATTCTTCTTCTGGCGTGCAAGACAGGCAGTTCTGAACCAGGATGCGTGCTCGAATGCGGGTAGTTCAGGGGAATCGCGGCGAGGATGGGGTATATGCGGGAATGTAGGCTGATTATTGCGAGCGTGCATCGCATGCCTGCCGGGATTTGCTTCTTTGTGGGCTACCGTTTCCATCCTCCATCACGGGAATCGAGTAAAATCAGGGATAATGTTTCGATGTCGGGGTATATGTGTTAATCGAAAAGAGATATCGGGAAACGGAGCAATTTCTGAATCCGATTCGGGAGCATGGTCGTTCAAGGCGAACAATCTCTCCTGGAAGGAATCGAGAGGTATTCGGCACGGGAAGATCCGCGGTGCATCTCTGCACCTGTCCCCGGATACCCCGTCGACGGTTCTTCCCCCGGAGAGGGGGATCGTGCGATGATTACCGGGGAAAAGCCTCTCTGTCGCACGAAGGGGCAGCGATACCTGTATCCGGGGAACACCGGAGCGCCGTCGCCATGCTCCCGATGAGGATCTCGAAAGAGTCCCCTATTCAGAGTTTATTCTGCACCGCAGCCATGAAAGAATCCCGGATCTCCTCGAGCCTCTTCTCGTCCTCCGCCTCGAACCGCAGGATCAGGTACGGCGAGGTGTTGCTCGCCCGCACCAGCCCCCAGCCGTCGGGGAACTCCACCCGCACGCCGTCGGTATCCACGATCCCGATCTCCGCCCCCTCTCCCTTCATCCGCCGGAACTCCTCTTTTACCTCCTCGACGATGGCGAACTTCCGCTCCTCCGGGACCCCGATGCGGATCTCCGGGGTGGAGTAATACCGCGGGAGGGTGGCGAGGATCTCGGAGAGTCTCCTCCCCGACCGCGAGAGGATCTCGATCATCTTCGCGCTCGCATAGAAGGCGTCGTCGATGCTGTGGAACGCGCGGAAGAAGAAGTGGCCGCTCATCTCCCCGGCGACGGCGATCTCGGGCTCCTCCTTCATGCGGCGCTTGATGAAGCTGTGGCCGGTCCGCCCCATCACGGGGATGCCGCCGTGGGCCTCGATGTCCTGCGGGAGGAGGCGGGAGCACTTCACCTCGAAGAGGATCTTCGCGTTCGGTCCTGCAGCCAGGGCGTCGCGGGCGAAGATGGCGAGGGCCTGGTCGCCGCGGACCACCTGCCCCCTGTCGTCCAGGAAGACCACCCGGTCGGCATCGCCGTCCATCGCGATCCCGAGATCGCAGTTCTCGCCCTGGATCGTCTCACGGAGAGGGTCCAGGCTCTCCTCGACCGTGGGGTCCGGGTGGTGGTTCGGGTAATTGCCGTCGGGCTCGTTAAAGAGGTAGATCGCCTCGACGCCGAGGGCATCGAGGATGCTCCGGATCACCGGCCCGCCGGTGCCGTTCCCGGTGTCCACGGCGACCTTGAGCCCCACTGTGCCGTCGGGGATCGAGATCTTCTGGATGAGGTCCTTTCGGTAGAGCTCCGCCACCGCCTCTTCCCGGAACCGACCGGGCCGCTCTGCGGGAGGAGCGCATCCGTCCTCCTCGACGATCCGCTTCAGGCGCTGGATCTCCGTATCGATCAGGGGGATCGCCTGCCGCATCGCGAGCTTGAAGCCGTTGTACTCCTTCTCCAGGTGCGAGGCGGTCACCATGATCCCGCCGTCCGCGCCGAAGCGGATGACGGCGAAGTTCAGGAGCGGTGTCGGGACCGTTCCCACGTCGATCACGTCCACGCCGCTCGCCCGGAGGCCCCGCGCCAGGGCTTCGCGGAGCGGGGGCGTGGAGAAGCGGTTGTCGCCCCCGATGACGACGGTCTCCGGCGACAGCATCGTCGCGAACGCCCGTGCGATCGCTTCTGCCTCCCTCTCCGCGAAGTCCTGCCCGTAGACGCCGCGTATATCGTATGCCCGGAAAATGGCTGGGTTCATCATCTGGCATTCACTCTGGAGGAGGGTAATCCCTGCCGGCTATTTATGGTGACGCTCGGGAGGGTCAGCAGGGGCGGGGAGAGACCTGTCCGCTGCACGGCCAGCCACGCTCCGCACGTCTCGGATGGGAGTCCTGATCCCCTATTCGCACCCCGGTATCGCACCGCATCGCTCCCCCTGCCAGGATGAGCGGGGCAGGCGAACGCGATCGTGCACGGGGAGAACTCCGGAAAGGATGCTCTTCGGAAGATTGTTCTGGGAGAGACGATCCCTGTCGCATCGAGGGGGTTGAGGTATGCGGTCTGCCATCCCGATTGAGACCCAATTCCTATCCGGGTCTGTACCGTTCCGTCCCGCAATCCCGTTGCAGTCTTCCTGCGGCATATACAGAGACGTATCGCAGGGAAGGGCCCTCTCCCCCAATTACCCACCCCTGCACAATGATAGCCGCATGCTGCTCATCCTCACCATCGGGAGAGAGTTTTGAGGATCCTGACATGGTTGCTGCTGCCCGCGAGGCGGACCCGCTCGACAGAGATCGGACGGGCTCCCCGTCCAGTGCAGACCCGATCGCAATGCAGGAGAGGGAGCATAAGGAAGTACTCCCGGCGTCGCCCTATGACAGACCCGGACGGGGAGGTCCGGCACCTCCCCGTTCCCGAAGCAGGACAGGGGAGTCCATCCGAATAGCCTCCAGCGAGCCTCGACGGCGGATCCGCTCGCTCTCCATGGCAGACACTTTCGCCTCTGGAGGGAGACGCCCCTTCGCGATGATCGCGGCGTCTCACGAGGGAGCCGGACCCGAACGCGCCGCAACATACTCCCGATCGTTGTTCGTCCGAGCGTTTGCCCGCCATACCCCTCAAAAGGTATTTAGAGATGGCAAACCGGAATCCTGCAGGCATCTCCGGGAGCGGGATCGTGAACCTGGCGCTGGTCGTGCTGCTGCTCGACATGGTCTTTGCCGTGCTGATCGTCTATCTCGAGCGGAGGAACCCGACGGTCGCGCTCATCTGGCTTTTCCTGCTCTTTCTGCTGCCCGTTGTCGGCTTCGTGTTCTACCTGCTGCTCGGCAGAAGCTACCCCGGGGACGAGAGGGTGGGGTTCAAGGCGGGGGACGTCCTCTCGTTCGACCACAGCGTCGAGGAGCAGCAGGAGGGGATCGACAGGCACGCGTTCGCCTTCGCCGAAGCCCCGCTCAACCCCTACCTCGGCATGGTCCGCATGCTGCTCCGCAACAACCGCGCCCTGCTGACCCGCGACAACTGCGTGGAGATCTACGCGGACGGCGGTAGGGCGTTCGAGGCGATGCTCGCCGAGATCGGGGCCGCCCGCGAACACGTGCACCTGGAGTTCTACATCGTCAGAAACGACGCATTCGGGAGGCGGGTCGTCTCCCTGCTGGCGGAGAAGGCCCGGCAGGGCGTGGAGGTCCGCTTCCTCTACGACGCCATCGGCGGCTGGAGGCTGCCTCCGGGATTCTTTACGGAACTGAAGGCGGCAGGCGGGGAGGTTGCCGCCTACTTCCCGTTCATCCTGCCCACCCTCAACCTGCGCCTCAACTACCGCAACCACCGCAAGGTCGCGGTGATCGACGGGCGGGCGGGCTACATCGGCGGGCTGAACATCGGGGAGGAGTACCTGGGGAAGGACCCCCACTTCGGCTACTGGCGGGACACGCATATCCGGATCTGCGGCAGCGCCGTCCACCTCCTGCAGCTGCGGTTCATCACCGACTGGAACCGCTCCTCGAAGACGAAGATGCAGAGAGAGCCCCGCTACTTCCCGCCGCCGGAGAAGCGGGGGCGGACCGCCATCCAGGTGGTGTCGAGCGGTCCGGACCCCCGCTGGAACGAGATCGAGGAGGCGTACCTGAAGATGATCGTCACCGCGCGGGAGAGCATCTGGATCCAGTCCCCCTACTTCATCCCGAACCCGGGCATAATCAGCGCACTGCGGGTGGCGGCGCTCTCCGGCGTCGATGTCCGCATCATGGTCCCCGATCGGCCCGACCACCCCTTCGTCCTCTGGGCGACCCGCTCCTTCCTGGGAGAGCTCCTGGAGTCCGGGGTGCGCGCCTACACCTACAACGGGGGTTTCCTCCACAGCAAGACCATCGTGGCGGACGGCGCCGTCGCCTCGATCGGGAGCGCAAACTGGGACCTGCGGAGTTTCCGTCTCAACTACGAGACGAACGCCTTCATCTACGACTGCGCGGTTGCCGCCGAACTGATGCGGATGTTCGAAGACGATCTGCGGGCGAGCACCGAGATCACGCGGGAGGCGTACCGGAAGCGGCCCCTGTCCGTGAAGACCAAGGAGGCGGTGTCGAGGCTTTTTGCGCCCCTGCTCTGACCGGCTCCCGTGAGCGGGGGATCGGGCGGGGCGTGCAGGAGATTTTATTCAAGAAAAATCCTTCCAGTCGCGGGTGATCACGATGCATCTTTAGCCCGAACCATGTGGTAGCAGGAATGCAGGATGTCGTGCACACCTCCCTTCGAGGCTATCGTGACTTGCGGGGTGGGGGAACAGGGGGAGGG
>JASEFH010000043.1 GCA_030019205.1 Methanomicrobiales archaeon | reverse complement strand
CAGATGGGTTCCGAGAGATTCTGGGAGCCCGGGTCGCCGCCTGCGAGGATGAACTCGTCTGGTCCGGGCTGTTCGAGGACCTGAAGGACCGGGGATTGACCGGGGTCCAGTTGGTCACCTCCGATGGTCATCGCGGGATCCAGAAGGCGGTGGAATCCTCGTTTGTTGGATCGAGCTGGCAGATGTGCCACGTCCACTTCATCCGGGCCGTGTTGAGGACACTCCCCCAAAAACACCATCGGGAGATAGCGGAGAAGCTCAAGGACTCCCTTGCCGATGAACGGAGATTGCAGGATCTCGCCCGGAACCTGGAGGACCAGGGATACTCCCGGGCCGCCAATACTATTGAACGGTTCCTGTCGGGGTTGTTGAACTACCGGGCCTATCCGAATTCGCATTGGAAAAGAATCCGAACGACCAATGGCCTCGAGCGAATCCATAAGGAGATCAAGCGAAGAACGAAAGTCATCGGGGCATTCCCAAATGATTCCTCATTTCTGAGAGTAGCAGTCGCTATCCTCATGGATATGAACGAGGAATGGGTGACCGGTAAAAGGTATTTATCAATGGACGAGAGATGATCATGCGGGATCCAGGGCATCCATTTTACAGAAAATTTGAGACACTACCCTGCAATTGAGAGTTGAACTCCAATGTTAATATGTAAAACCCAAATTACTTGCCTGATGGAATGCATTTAGTAAGTCACGTAACCTCCCCATCAGCCACACGGAGTGAAAGAAAATGGGATTCTCCAAGAGGATCTTGCATTATCTGAAGGAGAATGCTGATGGAAATATGCTTTTACCATCAACGGCATGAGAGAGAACGGTTGGGGGATATCCAAGATTCTCTTTCGCATCCTCTTGGAGTCTTGCCGCTCAATCCCGTATTCAGGCTTGCAGAAATCTAAGGTTCTCTACTTGCCTGATAGTGTGCTAGTCACCGCGTTTTCAGGAGCATGACATATCTCTACCAAACCTCCTTCCCTTGGTACTCCTCGGTCCTGTTCAACCATCCGCTAACCGCATCTATCACCTTCCACGTTCCCGTCAGCCACAACCGAAGCGTATAGCTCTCCGCGAGGATGCGGTCCTTTTTTCAACCGCATCTGTCTCAATGAGATGGATCACGGTAAGATCAACCCGGAACCGGCGGGGTTCCTGAAGATCGTAAGCCCGGCTGCTCTTCTACGTGGCCTTCTCGTGCAGGAACCCCCACATGGACATTCAGCTCGTTGCTGTCGATCGCCCCCATGCAGCCGGCTCCGAGGAGTGCGTAGCCGTAATTCAGCATGCAGGTGGTGTAGTCTCAGGCACCCATCGGCCGATTAGTCTTCCCGACGATCCGACGATCCGACGATAACACTCCATCCTTGCGAGTATGACCTGCTGGAATGAGGTCCGGCAGAGCGCTACTCCGATCTCTTCCACGGTCCGAGCCGGGCTGTGCACCGGAGCGGGGCCCGGGATGGTCCCTGCCGAACACCAGGAGTAAAATTGCGGGATACTGCTTCAGGGCGAGGAGGGTGAACTGTTATTCTGCGATATCACAGGATATGCGGATATCGGAAAGATTGTCCGACGGCAGCAACGCATGCCTCCGGAAAAATCCCCCGTTCACTTCCAGCACATAGATGCATGCATCTCTCGGAACGATGTCTGCCGTGCTCAGGGGTGTCTGGTTCTCGAACAGTTCCTGGACGGTAAAATCGGAGGAGAGGAAGGCGATGTCCAGGGGGATCCAGGTGTTCTTCATCCAGAAGGAGCATCTCGTCGGTCCGGGATAGATAAACAGCATCCCGGCATCTTCCGCCAGTTCGGAACGGTACATGAGCCCCCTCTCTCGTTCGGCCGGTGTGTCGGCGAGTTCAACCGAGATCCGGATCGCATCCCCCTCCGGGGTGTAGATCGTGCAGCAGGACTCCGCCTCTACGTCGGCGATCCCGGGCTGCGGTCCTGAGAAGACGATGAAGATCATCAGGATCACGATCAGGATTCCCAGTACTGCCCCCATGAAGTGCCTGAACTGACGCCCCATATCCCGATAGCCCGATGAGAGTACTCGAATAAATAAATTTTTAAAATTATGTACATGGTATAAACCGGATGCCTGAAATACAAGGGGACGGGATGCCTGCCGGTAAACGATCCTGCAGCTGATGGGCATTCTGCTTGTCGCTCGCTCAGATGCCGATCCCCTGCAAAGGGTTTGCCCCCTCTCGCATTCTTGCCCGTCGATGCAGGATCATCTTTCGAGAACCTTCACATCTCCCGCACCGAAGAGGAGATGCTTCTGTACCTTCGCAGAATCCCGATACCCGGCCCCGCATTCAGGTTTGCAGAGGTCCAGGATCCGCTCCCTCCCCGCAGGGCGATGCAGTCCTGCTCCCGGACGACGGCACGTTTGCCCACCGGCCCATTCGATCCCATGCTTTGCCCAGACGGTGGGCAAGAGAGCGGAGCCTGTTCTGTGTCCGGTTTTTCAATTCCTTCCCGTTCCGCTGACTTCAGATCACTCTTGCCCACGTCTGCGGGAACACACGATGCCTCCTCGCACACCGGAGTATGCTCGCACCCTTCTGTGTTCCGGAAAATCTGGGCAAGAGTCGATCCGACCCCATCGGAACTCGTTGCATCGTTCTCAAAATCGGGATCGGGCTCTCCGGCAGCCGTTTCGTCTCTTGCCCACGACTCTTGCCCACCTCTTGCCCGCATGGGCAACGTGGGCAAAGGTCCCTCTTCACCCGCCCGGCCCGGGTTCCGGATAGGGAATGCGCGATCGAAGAGATCCATCCGGGGATTGCAGCAGGGTGGAGCATCCGCTGTGAGATTGCTGCCCCGCCGCGGCAGAGGTGCAACGATCCCGCCCGCAGGCAGCACCAGCAGCGGCGAAAGTGCACACGATCCATATCCTGTCATGGGAGATCCCGCTGATCTGTCGAGGGAGGCCGTTCCCGGTTCCGGCATCCGATGAGGGCCATGAGACGCCGCACATCGCCCGGGATGCTGCATCGAGGCAACGGGACACGATCCCGGGGAAGGTGTTCGGGATCCGGCACCGTATCCCCGAGGAACGGTAGGTCGCCAGCACCGCTCCCGCCATCCCGGCGAGCGGATCGACAGCACGGCACGCTCTCCCGGACCCGCCTTCCCCGGAGACGTCCTGGCAGGCCCTGCAGACGGTTCCGTAGGCGCCCACCGGGTATCGCACCGCCTCCACGTTCACCCGTTGAGACTCTCGAGGGTTAAAACACGCCGTGCGGGGGGCGAATGTGTTCGCCGCCCGGGTTTCCAGGGGCCGGCATATCACGCGTGCAATCCCGCCGGTGTCGTCTCCGCAGATGGCGGTTGGCCTCCGGCGATCCAGAGATGCACGGGATCGGGGATCGTGTCAGGTGCAATTGCGGGGCGAACATGGCCTGCCCTGCCCGTTCTTGCGGAGGGGATCCGGCGATGGAAGCCGTTCATGCCTGCACCCCTGGAGGCGAAGCCCCGCCCCTCACTCCCGCCGGGTATCGATCTTCTTCTGGATCTCCGCCTCGATCCGCCGCACCTTCTCGACGCCGGCTCTCCCCCGGGGGTAGTAGGAGAGGAGCAGGTGAAAGTAGTCGGCGACCAGGTCGTGCATCCCCTTCGCGTAGCGCACCTCGACGACGTCGTCCCCCACGATCCCCTTGATGGTGATGAAGTGCTCCCGCGCGAACGAGAGGAACGGCTGCCGCATGTGGGTGAGCAGCTCGACCTCCCCGAAGTTCCGCAGATAGTCGATGAACGCCAAATCGAGCGGCTCGTCCAGCACGTACTCCTTCAGCAGGGAGCCGTCCACGCAGAGCTTCGTCTGCTTCGTCTCAACGATCCGCACGCTGCACCACCTCGCGGATCGCCCGGGCGGCGGCTTCGCACTGCTCGCGGGTGTTCTGGCTGGAGAGCGAGAGCCGCACGCACCCTCTCCCCCCGTCGATGCTCTCGTGCACCAGGGGGGCGCAGTGGAGGCCGGTGCGGCAGATGACGGAGTACATCCGCGCGAGGATGAACCCGACGTCGTGGCTGTCCATCCCCTCCACGGAGAAGGGGATGACCGGGAGATCCGGGGCGTCGTTGTGCAGGACGACGGACTCCTCCTCCCGGAGCACCCTGACGAGATACTCCGTGTTCTCCATGGTCCTTCGCTCCAGGCGGTCGGGACCGTTCTGCATCAGGTAGCGCACGCCCGCGTAGAGCGAGGCGATGCCGGGGTAGTTGTGGGTCCCGCACTCGAACTTGAGCGGCATCTCGTCGGTATGGTAGGGGCGGGCCGATTCTACGCCGGTGCCGCCCTGCCGCACCGCATCCACCACCTCGGGCCGCTGGATGTAGAATCCCCCGATGCCCGGCAGCCCGTAGAGCCCCTTGTGGCCGGTGAAGACGAAGACGTCGACGGGAAGGGCGGAGAGATCGACGGACGCGTGGCCGGCGGTCTGCGCCCCGTCGACCACGAAGAAGATATCCTGCGAGCGGAGATGGCGCCCGATCGCCCCGACGTCCTGGACGGTCCCGAGTACGTTGCTGCCGTGCGTCATCACCACCATGCGGGTATCGTCCCGAAGCGCTTCCCGGATCGCCTGCGGCGCCACGTAGCCGTCCTCGAACGGGACGATGGAGAGCGTGATCCTTCCCTCCCGCTCCAGCGTGCGGAGCGGGCGGAGGACGGCGTTGTGCTCGAGGCGGGTGGTGACGACGTGAAACGGAGTCTCCCTGTGCTGGTGGGCGAACCCGTGGATGACCATGTTGAGGCTGTCGGTTGCATTCCGGGTGAAGACGATATGGGAGGGATCCGCGGCGCGGAAGAACCCGGCGAGGATCTCGCGGGCGAGAGCGGGGTAGTCCGCCTGCCCGCGAAGGGTCGTCCTCCCCTCTTCGTAGTAGGGCAGTTCGAGGGAGCGGACGACCTCCTGAATCACCTCCTTAGGTTTCGGCCAGGTCGTCGCCGCGTTGTTCAGGTAGATGATCTCCGGGGGGTTACCATGCGCCATCGGTGATTCCGTCCTGTATACGGTACTCTGAGGATTCCAGTCAAAAAGCAATCGTCTGGAGCCCTCCGGCACCTCTGATCGTGGTGCCGAAGGGTATTCGGTGAAGACGGTCGCCGCAGGTCCTCCCGATCGATACGAAGGCCCGTCGGAACGGGATACGGCAGCGCTGCCCCGATGCGGTGCAGAACGGGGTTGCAACCTCGCACGAGAAGTCCGTTCTCCTGAACGAGTGCTGCACGAACTGTTCCATGCCCGTTCCCGATCGAAGAGGGAACCTCGAGAAGTCTCCCCGCCGACTGCTGGATGGAGCGGTTCGGGGACGACCCGATAGGGATCTGAAGTGCACCCCGACCGCGGGGCAGGATACTGCCGGTACGCTGCGGATGCCACGCTCCTGCCACTTCGAAATATCCTGCCGGGTCGGAGCGTTTCGGAGACCCTGCGTCGATAGGCTTATCCCTGCATTGAGCCCACCCCCCGCATCCTGAAGAGAAACGGTCGCGAATCCCGGGAAGATCCGCATATCCGTCCTCGGAGCCCTGACGACGCGATGTGCGGGCGCAACAGAGCACCTCCGCGCGATGGAGCGCAGAGCCGGCTGTCCCGAAGACTGGGGACGGGAGACGCCGTCTTCATCGGGCTCGGCTCCATGATCGGCGCGGGCATCTTTACGGCTCTCGCGCCCGCCGCAGCGGCGGCGCAGGGCGGGCTGGTTGTCGGCCTGCTCCTCGCCGCATTCGTTGCCTATTTCAACGCCAGCTCGTCGGCCCAGCTCGCCCGTCTCTACCCGGCGTCCGGCGGCACCTACGTCTATGCAAAAGAACGGCTGAACGAGTTCTGGGCCTGGATCGCCGGCTGGGGTTTCGTGGTGGGAAAGTTCGCCAGCTGTGCCGCGGTTGCCCTTACCTTCGGCTACTACCTGGCGCCCGGGTATGCACGCTACCTGGCCGCGGGGGCAGTCGTCGCGTTCACGGCGCTGAACTACTACGGGATCGAGAAGACGGCCACTGCCACGAAAGTGATGGTCTCCGTGGTCATCGCCAGCCTGGCGGCGATCGTCGTTCTCATGCTCGGCGGCGGACCGGATCCCGAGAACCTCTCCCCCCTCCTGGGTTCGAACGGCATCTACGGGATCCTGCAGTCGGCCGGCATCTGGTTCTTTGCGTTTGCGGGCTACTCGAGGATCGCCACGCTGGGCGAAGAGGTGAAAGATCCGGAGACCTCCATTCCCCGCGCCATTGTCCTGGGTCTGGGCATTACGTGCCTTGTATATGCCGCCGTCGTCATCTCGGCCCTGCTGCTCGTCGGGCCGGCCACACTCGCCCTCTCCAATGCACCCCTGGTGGCAGCGGTAACCGAGGCGGGTTTCGGCCAGTGGCAGTGGATCGTGCGGGTCGGCTCGACCGTCGCGACCCTCGGTGTGCTGCTCTCGCTGATGGCCGGGATCAGCCGCACGCTGTTTGCCATGGCGGCAGACCGCAGGATGCCCTCGTACCTGGCCAGCGTTCACCCGATCCACAAAGTTCCGCACCTCGCGGAAGTGACCGTCGGCACGATCCTGTTCGCGGTCGTATTGCTGGCAGACGTGCGTGCGGCAATAGGATTCAGCTCCTTTACGGTATTGCTGTACTATGCGGTCACGAATATGGCGGCCTATACCCTGGAGGGACGGGAGAGGCTGTACAGCAGGAACCTGGCAATACTGGGTCTTATCGGTTGCCTGGCGCTCGCCATCACGCTGCCGATCGCATCGGTAGGGATCGGGAGCGTGGTCATGCTGGCAGGCATCCTGATCTGCATATCGCAAAGCCGGCGCAGCCCGTAAAAACAAACGCCGGCGATAACGGTGCGCATCCGGTACGGCCGAAAGCTTCCAGGACTCCTCGATTCATGTGGCAATTCTGAAGCCCTGCGCAGCTTCCACCGAAATAGCGGGGGCTCTCCTCTGACGGTTTGATATGCCTCTTCATGCACGCTCGCGCCGACATAACCGCCATTCGTGCAGGGGGGGGGTAAAAAAGCAGGATTTCAGAGGATTTTAGTCTCTTCGGTTGGCCGGGGCACCTTCACCACCAGCACGCGGAAGATCGCGTCGCTCTCGTTGATCCAGCGGTGCGGGGTCCGCGCCGGGCTCTCGACGAGCGTGTCTTTCGCCACCGTCTCCCGCTCGTCCCCGATCTCCACGATGCCCGTCCCCTCCAGGACGTAAAAGAAGACATCCGTCGGCGTGCTGTGCCGCTTCAGGGACTCGCCCGGCTGGAGGGTGATCACGACGGCCACGGCGTGGGGCGAGTCGTAGACCTTGCGGGCATCCACGTGGTGCGGGTTGGGGCTGACCGGCTGCCGCTGCAATTCGGTGACCTTCATGCATTTCACGGGAGAGGATGCGCCGCGGTACGTCTAGATGCTTTCGCATCACCGCCGCCGAAAAAGCATTCATATGCGGCCCGCACAATTGTCAATATGCCCAGTGAAGCCATCATCCAGCGCGATGGCAGCACCTTTGCCATCGTCACCCGCACGCCGGGGGGCATCGTCACGGCAGAAGACCTGGCCCGCCTTGCTGCGATCGTGCAGAAATACCGCGTTCCTACAGTCAAGCTCACCTCCGGGCAGCGGTTCCTGCTCGCCGGTATTCCGGAGAAGGATCTTCCCGCCATCTGGAAGGATCTCGGGATGGATCCCCGCCGCTCCGCGGCGCCGTGCGTCAAGTTCGTGCACGCCTGCATCGGGACGGACATGTGCAGGTACGCCAACCAGGACTCCCTGGCACTCGGGAAGGCGATCGAGGAGCGGTTCATCGGCCAGACGTTCCCGGCCAAGATCAAGATCGGGGTGTCGGGCTGCCCCCGCTGCTGCGGGGAGAGCCG
>JASEFH010000042.1 GCA_030019205.1 Methanomicrobiales archaeon | reverse complement strand
GGAATGCGGCGGGCGAGGATCTGGGCGAGGTGCACGAGATCATGCTGGACGTTGCAACGGGCCGCATCGCGTACGCGGTGCTGTCCTACGGCGGCGTGCTGGGTATAGGCGAGAAATTCTTTGCAATCCCCTGGGAGCGGTTCGCCCAGGTGCCGGGGGAGGACTACTGGATACTGGACCTGACAAAGGAGGAGCTCGACCGGGCGCCGGGATTCGACCCGGACCACTGGCCCATGACCGAGGAGGTGGAGTGGTACCTCGAGGAGGGGGGCACGGCAGAACGGGGACGCGAGGTGGAGCCTGAGCCCTACCGAAGCCGCCAGATCGTTAGCCTCGAGGAGCCCGAACATGCCGCGGAGGGGAGGCGGGCCCCGCCGGCGCGTGTGACGACGCGCTACGTCCCCGTCCAGCGGACGGAGTACGTGCCCGTCCAGACGATCGAGACCGAAAGGACAGAGCGCCGCTAGGAGCGGTGAAAACAGCGCGTGCAGGCGATGGCGCTGCACGAATTGGCGATCATCTTCGCGCCGTTCGGCTACGGCGGTACCGCGGGAATGTCGTTCGATATGGCCAAGTGGCTGGTGATCGCGTTCGTCATCCCGGCAATAATAGCGCTGCTCTTGTAGAGCTGGTCGGCTCTCTTTTTTGGTAACCGCGTCCGGCAGGAAGGGGCGCATATGCACGCCGGTCCCCCTGCAGAACAGCTCTCGATATCGGGCATGCGAAGGCCCGCGTCAGCGGGCCCGCAGCCTGCATGCCGATCCCGCTCCGGGACCCACAGGTGCGCGATCTTCAGCGGTCTGCCGCAGGCTCCCGTACCGAAGCGTCGTCGTGCCAGCGTGGCCGCCCGGCACTCCCGCGCTCTCTACAGGATCTGCATACGGGTGGGAACAGGCTCATGTGAGGTCATCCTCGCCATCGAGCGGCCCGTTGGCCGTGCTGTCAGTTCTCTTCGGCATCGCTGAATATTCCCCGGCGGTCGCCTCCCGCGGGGGGGTTTCAGCCGAGAATCTCGCCCGCACCTCATCGGCAAGAGGGCCTCCAGCCAGGATGAGGAGGTTGTCGCCCGCCTCCAGCACCGTGCTGCCGTTGGGGACGAACCGCTCGGACTTCTTCTCCATCAGGATGATCAGGGCGCCCGGGGGCAGCCCCAGGTCGACGATCTGCTTCCCGGCCACGGCGGCGCCCGGTGGCACGGTGAGCTCGATCAGTTCGCTGGGGGCGTCGCTCTCCGGCGCGATATCCATCGCCAGTCCGCGAGTGCTGCGGAGCGGCGCCGCGACGTCCAGCCACTGGGCGACCAGGGGGATGGAGGTGCCGTGCAGCAGCGCCGATATGAGGACGATGAAGAAGACCAGGTTGAAGATGATATCAGCCTGGGGGACGCCGGCGAGGAGCGGGAACGTCGCCAGCACGATCGGGACGGCGCCCCGCAGCCCCACCCAGGATACCATGACCTTCTCCCGCATGTCCATCCGCCAGGGGAGGAGGCAGAGGAGCACGGCGACCGGGCGGGCGATGAAGATCAGGAAGAGGGCGATCAGGATCCCCGGGACGATCAGGGGCAGGAGGTGCGAGGGGAAGACCAGCAGGCCCAGGGTCAGGAAGAGCGTGATCTGCATCAGCCAGGCGATACCCTCGTGGAAGCGGATCAGGCTGTTCTTGTGGACAAAGGTGCTGTTGCCCAGGACCAGTCCGCAGATGTAGACTGCGATGAATCCGCTCCCCCCCAGCGACGCCGTCACGCCGTAGGTCAGCAGCACCATGGTGAGGGTGAGCACCGGGTAGAGCCCCTCGAACTCGAGTTTGAGGCGGTTGATCAGGTGCACCGTCAGCCACCCCATCCCGTAGCCGAACAGACCGCCGACCGCCATCTGCTGGATGAAGAGCGGTACCAGGGTGAGCGCGGACCGCTCGGGGATCAGGATGAGCGAGATGACGCCGACGGTGAGGAAGATCGCCATCGGGTCGTTGCTCCCGGACTCGAGCTCGAGCAAGGGGCGCAGGATACCCTTCATGCTCGCCCGTCGGGTCCGCAGGATCGAGAAGACCGCCGCGGCGTCGGTCGAGGAGACGACGGCGGCCAGGAGAAGCCCCTCCAGCGGGGAGAAACCCAGCACCAGGGTCGCGAACGCCCCGAGCAGGAACGCTGTCAGGAGGACGCCGACGGTGGCGAGCACCGCGCCGCGGACGAGCACCGGGCGGACCTCGGACCAGCGGGTGTCGATACCGCCGGAGAAGAGGATGTAGGCGAGCGCGACGACGCCGATCGACTGGGCGATGAAGGGATCGTCGAAGTAGATGCCCCCCGGCCCCTCGGAACCCGCCAGCATGCCGACCAGGAGGAAGATCAGCAGGGCGGGAACGCCGAGCCACTCGGAGATCTTGTTGGCGAAGATGCTGATGAGGACGAGGGCGGCTGCGCCGGCAAGGATGATCTCGATTGCTACCATAACTGTTGACCTGCACTATTCTGGAAGGGCGGGGCGGGGGATTGGCCCGCGGGGTCGCTCATGCTGCGATGGATCATCTATTTTATTGCCCTCAAATCTAAAAAAAGCTGCCCTTGAGGGTGAGGATCCGCAGATCTGCGGACTGAGCGGGATCTACTGGAGCGAATGCAATTGTCAAGGAACGCGGCAGGGCGTCATTGCTATCCCGCTGCACCGGCCGTGGTATCGGCACGATCCCATGCCATATCCATCGATGCTGCAGGCATTCCTGCATCTCATGCGATCGTGTCCCAAGCGGCCCCGATCGGGAGAATCCCTGCCCGGTGAGCCATGCGTTTATGGGCTGGCAATGGGTTGCTGAAGAGTGCGATAGCGGTGACGCCACCCCGTTAGCCGGGAGAGGTAAACGATAGCCTGGCGTTTTCAGGATTCGCAGGGTGCCACAAACCTATATTCACTGTGGGCGATAATTCAAGTGTATGCATCATGCAGAGTGATTCCATTGTATTTCGCGGCAACCTGCGGCAACTGCTGGGGAACGTGGAAAGCGGCGAGATGATCCCCAAATTGCAGGCATCGCACGCCCCCATGTGCAAATTTTTCACGGCCTACTACGTGATAAACGGAATACGGCACGTGGTCCCCCTGGTGCACGGCCCCACGGGCTGCCCGCTTTATATGTCCGACTTTGTCAGGACGCGGGAGTGCTGCGAGATCCGCGGCGTTCCCCTCGAACCCACCGCCTGCACCTCCCTCGACGAGAGCAACGTCATCTACGGCGGCGAGGGAAAACTCCTGGAAGCGGTGAAGGAGGCGTACGCGAAGTATCGCCCCGACCTCATCGTCATCCTCTCCTGCTGCTGCTCCGGGATCATCGGCGACGACGTCGAGAACATCGCCCGCGAGGCGGAGAGGACGGTCGGCTGCCGGGTGCTGGCGCTCCGCAGTGAGGGGTTCGGCGGCGACTTCCGGAGCGGCTACGAGGACGCGTTCCGGCTCATCATGGATCTCATGGAGCCCCCGAAGACGACGATGAAGGGGACGGTCAATATCCTGGGGGCCCGCTGGGGACCCACCCCGACAGAGTTCGACTGGGACCTGGACGAGGTAGAGCGGCTTCTTTCCGAGGTCGGGATCAGAATAAACGCCGTCATCGCGGGCGGCTGCACCGTCGAGCAGATCAAACATGCCCGCGAGGTGGAGCTGAACGCCTCGTGGTGCTACGACTGGGGGCAGAAGCTGGGCGACCGGATGCAGGAACGGTTCGGCATCCCCTACAGCCGCACGGGGCAGCCCTACGGGCTGGAGGCGACACGGGAGTGGCTCCTCGGGATCGCAGGACCCCTGGGCCTGGAGAAGCGGGCGCTGGAGGTGATCGAGCGGGAGACCCGGGCGGTGGAGGCGGATCTGGCCTACCTCAAAGGCGCCCTCGAGGGAAAGACCGCCGTCATCGAGATATCGGAGTTCCCGGGACCGATCCGTGCCCTCTCGCTCGCCCGGATGGCGGAGGAGTTCGGCGCCCGCCCGGTCGTGGTCAACGTCCATCCCTACACGATCAAGGAGCGGATGCCCAGCATCCAGTACATCCTTGAGACGGGCGTCAACCCGGAGGTCATCCTCACCAGGGGGCTCTTCCACCTGGGCAGCTTCCGCTCGTCGAAAGAGACCGAGGAGGAGCTGGAGGCGATCGTGCAGGGGTACGACGACGTCGTCTTCTTCGGGAACTCCGGGCGGTTCCCCCCCTGCCCGGTGGTGAACCTGACGCTCATGAACCCGGGGTTCCAGCCCCAGTACGGCTTCCGGGGAATCCGGAACATCGCCGCCCTGGTGCGGCAGGCGCTCGAGAATAAAGATCTACCGCGATCGCGCCTCTTTCGGGGAATGCTCTATGGAACACGGACGAAGTAGACGGAAGACGCCGGAGCCGGAGAAGTGCCGGGACCCGTACCTCCGCTGCGCCTTCCATGGCGCTGCCCAGACGGCGCTCGGCGTCGCCGGCTCCGCCCTGCTCGCCCATTCGCCGCAGGGATGCGAGTACCTGGTGAACAACGCCTTTGCATGGCAGGCGTGCGACTACATGGAGGTAATAACGCTCTGCACCAAGCTCTGCGTGGACGAGATCGTGCACGGCGGGGAGGAGCTCCTCGAACGCACCATCCTCGAGGCAAAGGACCTCCCCATCTCCGCCCTTTTCGTGCTCAGCGCCTGCGGCCCGGAGATCGTCGGCGACGACATCGTCGCGGTCTGCGAGACCCTGCAGCCCGAATTGAAGTTCAGGCTCATCCCGATCGAGTGCGCCGGCTTCCGGGGGTCGCAGTACGACGGCATCGATATCGCCCTGGACGCGATGCTGAAGCATCTCGTGAACAGGAGCGGCGAGAAGATCCCGAACTCCGTCTGCCTCATCGCCCCCCACGCGAATGCCAATCCGACCTGGATCGCCGATCTGGACTGGGTGAAAGGGGTTCTCGCACAGATGGGCATCCGTGTCGTCGCCACGCTCACGCACCGCACCCCGCTCGCCGAGCTGGAGCATGCGGCGTCTGCGGAGGCGTCGCTCCTGCTGAGCCACGACGCCGGGCAGAAGGCGGCGGATCACCTCTCCGCGGCCCATGGCATCGAGCAGGTCTGCGGAGGGATTCCGCTCCCCATCGGTATGACCAACACGGAGCGCTGGCTGACGGCGCTGGGGGAGCGGTTCGATGCGCAGAAGACGGCGGAGAGCATGGTCGTGGAGGGCGAACGGATGGCGATGGCGACGTGCCGCCGCAAGTGGCCGATGGCCCGGTTCTTCTACCGCACACCGGCTGCCATCGTGGCGGATGCCACCGTGGGGATCCCGCTTGTGCGGTTCGTCACCGAGGACATGGAGATGACGCCGGATCTCGTCGCCCTCTACACCTCGCAGCGCTCCGTCCGCGACCTGCTGGAGCGGGAACTGGACGATCTCGATCTTGCCCCGACGGTCGTGTACGGCACGGACGTGTACAGGACGCGGCAGGCGTTAGCGGAGACAAAACCGAAGGTCGTCTTCGGTAGCACGATCGAACGGCACGCGAGCGAGGGGCTGGGTGTGTCGCATGTCGTCGAGGTGGTGAAGATGATGCGCCAGTTCCGGATGATCGACCGGGAGTACTTCGGGTATACCGGCATCCTGGACCTCTTCGAGTGCGTCCAGAACGAGTGGACGATGGCATGGCGTTCGAGAGAGAAGAGATACGAGGCAAGGTGGTGAATGGATGAAACAGATCGCGATATACGGCAAGGGGGGCATCGGCAAGAGCACGATCGCCTCGAACCTGTCGGCGGCCCTGAACGAGATGGGGCAGACGGTGATGCAGGTGGGCTGCGATCCCAAGAGAGACTCGACCCGGATCCTGGCCGGGGGGCGGTTCATCCCCGCGGTCCTGGAGGAGCACCGCGAGAAGCTGCGGGTCGGGAAGGACGAGTATGCCATCGACCTCGACCGCATCGTCTACCGATCGCCGGGCGGGATCTACCTGGTCGAGGCCGGCGGGCCGGAGCCGGGGGTCGGCTGCGCCGGACGCGGCGTGCTGACCGCGCTGCAGATCTTAAAAGACCTCGATGCATTCGAGACCTACGGAATCGACGTGGCGATCTACGACGTGCTCGGGGACGTCGTCTGCGGGGGGTTCTCGATGCCGATCCGCGAGGGGTTCGCACGGGAGATCTACCTGGTCTGCTCCGGCGGGTTCATGAGCATCTACGCCGCGAACAACATCGCCCGGGCCGTGCAGCGCCTGGGCCTGCGGGGCGATACCGGGCTCGCGGGGATCGTCTGCAACAGCAACGGCGACGAGGCGCTAGAGCGCGCCGTGATCCCGGCATTTGCACAGAGGCTGGGGACCGCGTTCGTCCAGTTCGTCCCCCGGAGTCCGGTGATCCAGGCCGGCGAGATGGAGGGGCGGGCTGTCGTGGAGTACGCTCCCGACTCCCGCGAAGCGGAGATCTTCCGGAACCTTGCACGGGCGATCCTGGCGAACGACACACGGGTGATTCCGACCCCTATAGCCGAGCTCGCCGAGCTGGAGACGATGTACCGGGAGCACCTCGTGAAGAAGTGAGAGCTGCCTATCCCGGAATACCGCTTGCCGGTTGCGACATCAATGGTCAGGGAGGTTCGAACCGCTTCCCCTATTTCCATTCCCGGGTATATCTCGAACCGCCACCTGACGCCGTTGTGGCCTCACCCTGCGGCTCCATCCTGCAAGCAGCCACGAATACCATCTCAGCGATTCCTGAAAAAATAGAGGGTATCGTCTTAACATGGCACCCGCTGGAAGGGTATAGGATTACTGCCAAGGTACGTTAACGTGTCAGCGTCTTCATCGTAGTCGAAATTCATCCGGTTGATTTCGCCAGGATATCTGGGATTCGCAAGAGAAACTGTAACAACACCTGTGGTATGATCTTGAGACCAGGTTATTCTTCCCGACACGGTTCCTTCGGTGTACCAGCCGGTTCCACCCGATTCCAATTCCAGGAGAATCACACCTACGCCGCCTTTGTCAACCTCCAATTGCCAGCATCCGACAACGGCCGGGGGCTCAGGCGTGGGTACCGCAGTAGGCACCGTGGTCGGCACGGTTGTAGGAATCGTCGTCAGAACGGCAAGAGGAGCGAGGGTTGCGTTCATGGTCAGGTTCATGCCGCTCTGGATCTCAACGGTGGTCGACCATGGAACATACGTATGATACCGGAGTTCGAGTGTATGCGATCCGCTGGCCACATCGGGAATACTGCAGGGGGTAGTTCCCCGATATACCCTATCCAGGTATACCTCGGATCCGGGCGGAGTCGAAGAAATTTCAAGCGATCCCGATGCTGGTTCCGCGGGCGATCGGGATCCAGGCGCTATCGTGCACCCGGCTGCAAGAACGAGTAGCGGAATCACGACCCACAATACCCATTGCCTATACATGATAAGGGGGAATAATTTTACCCGCGATAAGTATTGTGAATTTACATTTGCCAGCTGTTATAGGTGCACCTTGGTATGCACGGGCCTAAGGTCGTCGACATGGTCGCAGCGTTTCGTATATATCCTCTCGCATAATTCCTCCGGGTTATATATCGAAAATGCAACCCCTGTTGAATTCGACCCATACGTACACCATATTCGATCTTTTCAGCCGACGCCGACCTCTTCGCAGGTGATGTACCGGTTTCCATCGGTGAGGGCGACCGGACAGAAACGGACGGTTTTCTCCGCGCCGTTCTTGCACTGCACCCGATAAATCCGGGAGGCAATCTCTTCGCTGCCCGACTGCTCGAGGTCTGTCTTCCAGTCCGCGATCACGGACTGTCGGTACCCGGCGTCCGGGAAGGCCCGCTCGAACCACTCATTTTCGGTGGGGGTGTCTGCCAGGGTATACCCGAAGCGTTCGGTGAACGCCCGGTTGAGGTAGAGGTGCCGTCCCCCGTGATCGAGCAGGGCTGCCGGGACCGGGGAAGCATCGAGCACCTCGGTGAACCGCTGTTCGCTGCGGCGGA
>JASEFH010000041.1 GCA_030019205.1 Methanomicrobiales archaeon | reverse complement strand
TATCCTCCTGGGCTTCGGACCCAGGGACGTGGGTTCGATTCCCACTGGGTCCGTCCGATCTGTTCTGATACGTGAATGCCGAGGATTGCGATTCCCGCATCCGACTGCGTGGATAATTGATGGAAGCCCTGCAGGTAATTTTCGGGGGGGGGAGGGGTGGGATTCAGGGCGGCTGCAAAAAAAGGTTTATTGGAGGCGGATGTAGTTCGTTCCGGCAGAGTTCAGGTGCACTGTCTGCGTGTCCTGGGCCGTGACGCCTCCCGGCACTTCTTCCTGCGCATACACCCGGATGGTATAGTAGCCATAGGGCAGGTTCTGCGTGAACAGTCTCGACGTACCGCTGGTTGTGGTGTTCGTTGCCCCCGGTATCGTCTCGAAGGTCACCCAGTCCCCCGATATTCCGGTTGCGGGATCCCGATACCTGTAAGACACTGTCTGGGTTACCGTTCCCGGACCCGTGTAGTGGAAATCCCATGCGGTCCTGATAGTATCTCCTTCAACGGCGGCATCTGTGATATCTACGGTCAGAGCATTCACGTTGATGATCGTTGTCGCGTTGCAGGGGACTTCGAGAGTGAATTGCGGAAGCGTGATATTGTCAGCGCCATTGTTGAAGAATATCCTCGAGCTGTTGTCGAGCAGCTGGATGTCTCCGCATACGCCTTCTTTCACGCGCATCCGGTACTGGATCTCCCAGGTCTGGTTGAGGTGGATCGTACCCAGATCGAAGTTCAGAATGCGCGTTGCATTCCATTCGTCGCTCTGGTCGATCCTGTCGTTGTAGTAGAGGGGGCTGGCATATTTGTCCTGTAGGGACGTATACTTCCACATCTTCGTGGAGTTGCCCTGATTGTAGGTGCTGTTGATACCGGGCGAGTATACGTAGTCGAAGACATCGCCTCCGCTCATGGTGATGTTATTTACCCTGATGTTGTCCATGGACAGATCCATCGTGGTGTTGACCCCGGCCTCGGTCTTCAGTTCGCCGGCAATCTGGGAATAAATCGTGGCCAGCTTCTCGGCATCGTCTGCCAGGTAGTACTTGCCGCCGGTGGGATACGCCAGCTGCTGCAGACGTCCTTCAAACGATGTCGGAACGCTGGTGCCTTTCGGGAAGTATGCGATGCTATATATCCTTACATTCGACGCAATCGCATAATTGGCCATGTTCTGCAAGGGCGACGACTTTGTCCCGAACTCTTCGAATGCCGTCCAGGCATTGAGACCGCCCTGGGGCCAGTTGTCATCCAGTGGTTTCTCGCTCAGCCAGTAGCCCTGGTTTGCCGACACCGACGTGCCGTCCCATCCCGCGATGGGATCTCCGGCGGTTGACCAGGACCGATCCGCGAGCAGAATTACTGCCTTTACGGTCCTCGCGTTGTGAACGGAGCTTCCCGTGCCGTTGAGTTCTTTGATTGCCCTGTACAACCCATACCGCATCGGAACGACGACTTTGCCTGTTGGATCCTTGGAGGGGGTCAGGCCCTCAATCCCCTCCTCGACCAGGTAGTGGTTCAGCTGCAGCGGCGAGTCCACGGTCGTATAATCGCCGTAGGCCTTGGGATGAGACGTATAATGCAGGTTTGTATATGCGAAGTCGTCGTCCTTGGTATTGTCAATTCCCGGAAGCTTGAAGTTCGAGTCTGTCGGGATATCGGTTATGCCGTTGATCCCGTATGATACAAGGCCCACGCGGTCATAGTTGTGCGTCATCTGGCCGAGGAAGAACGTCGAGGCATCTTTCAGGTAGACCATTTTATCCTCGAACACCCCGCTCGAGCCCTGGTAGTACATATCCGCCAGCATCGACTCGCCCCGGTTCGTGCACAGGATCACGTCGATGGGTTTTGGCCGCAGGGCATGTCCGTCCCCGTCCAGCCTGATCAGCACATCGAAGACTTCCCCGGGATTCACCGGCAGGGGCGTGACATTTATCCCGACGCTCAGGTACGGGTAATTCTTCCAGATCACGCTGACGGCACCGGTGGGTGTGGTTTCCACGGCTGCTTTCACGAGGCAGGATCCCGTTGCCTTATCCGTCCAGTTGGCAGGATCGTCCTCGAATTGCACGAACTCTCCCGGCTGGAACGTGACAATCGCATACCCATAATCGTCCGTCAGGGCAGAAGTGTCCCAGAGAATCGGGCCGCTCACGACGGAAGCCTCGCTGACGTCATAGGCAATGCTGTCAGAGTCTATCCAGAACGTAACATTCGCTCCCGGGACCGGGTTCCCGAATTCATCCATCACTTTTGCAATAATACTCGCCGTCGTCTTGTCCGGATTCCCCGGCACATCCCAGCTGGGAATCGGGTTCGGGCTCGCGGTGAGGGTGAGCTGCGACGCGGTGCCCGTGGTGAACCATACCGTGTCCGTGCGAGCAACGTCTTCGAACCCAACGATTTCTGCATTGATATTCACGCCGAGAGCGGTCCGTTTCGGCCCGTACTTGAAGGATGACTGTCCGAGCAGGTTCGTCGGCGAAAGGGTGGCGCCCTCGTAGGTCGGCTCCGTCGAGTTGACGAACTCGGTCGTGATGTTGATCTCGCGGTTGACGCAGGGATTGCCCCACTGGTCGTAGACGGTGTAGAGTATCGTGAACCTGCTCATGCCGTCTGCAGGAAGGTTGGGCGGGTCCCCTGCGGGCGAAATCATGGATACGATATAGGCCGGCGTCCCTCCGACACCGGTTATGGTGATCCAGACGGAGGGAACCGTGCTGACCTGGGGTGTGACAAGGACGATGTTCTCCCCGGCATAGGGAGAGATGCGGAGCTGGGCCGTGGCGTTGCCGTTCGCGTCCACCGGTTGTGCAACCTGCGTCGTGCCACCCAGGAACCGGGCGCCGTTCTCCGGGGAACTCACCGAAAACTGCACCTTCTCCGCCTCCAGGCCGTAGTAACTCTCGCGGCGGCTGTCAATCGCATTTCCGTACCGGTCGAGCATCCGCACGACTATGGGAGTGACGTCGTTTACGTAGGCGGTCGAGTTATAATCGATAAAAGAGTATCGATACGGCGTCGAGTGGTCGATGTACTGCACGTACGTGCCCGTTACGGAGTTCTCGGTGCCGTTCACCCAGGCCGATGCGCGAATATCGAGCTGGGCAGCACCGCTAACTGTGTTCGCCGTGAACTTCGGGTAGGCCTGCCCGAAGACGTCGGTCGTGAACGTGGTCCCGCTCAGGCTGCCCAGAGACGGGTTCAGGTTCTGAACCGTGACGGTTGCTCCCTGGACCGGGTTGTTGGCGGCATCCAGGACCCGCACCGTGATCGTTGCACTGTCGAGGCCGTTGGCAACGATCCATTCGTTGCTGCTCGCAATCTCCATATGATCCGGAATTTCGCCGGCGGCCGATGCGGACGCGACCAGCACCAGCAAACCGGTGAGCAGCAAGGCTGTCTTTTCCACCTTCATAGGGTTCACCCTTTCGGATGTTGTATATTTTATTGTTTTTGTATTTATGTATTTTCTATTGTTTTCATATAATTTTATTAAGTAAAATTGCATAAAAAGAAATATTTTTCTGTTTATTATCCATAGATTAGAAGTAATTAATAAAATGATAAGTGGATAATTTATATATAGCAAGTTAAAATGTGGAAGGCCACCATCCACATTCTTCCGAAATATTATGGCAGCAGACCTCAAGTGGCCTGCTTTACACCCTACATTTCGCAGGTCGAGCAAATTTGATAAAATACCTATACATTTGGAGAATTTATCCCTGAGGACATCCCAAAATTATGGGACCCTTGAGGACCCTGAGCCCGGGTCATGACATTCCAGGAAATCGACGACGAGCTCTGGGAGATTATCCGAAAGAATCTGCCCCGGCAGAAACCGCACATCGGCCGACCTTGGCGGGATCCCCGATCGCTCTTCAATGGGATCTACTTCGTCCAGACCACCGGGTGTGCCTGGAATGATGTACCGGGGAAATACGGCACCAAATCGACGGTACACCGGTACCACCTCGAACTCTGTAAGCGGGGAGCGTACCAGGCGATCTTCCTCAACCTGCCCCAGTCCGGCTACGATCTCCCGAAGCTCGACCTTGTCCACTGCATCACCGATACCAAGGGTATCCCCGCAAAAAAGGGGAAATATCGGCTACTATGGCTACAAAAATGTAAACGGGAATAAGTTCAGCGCCCTGGTCGATCAGAACGGTCTCCCTTTGGCCTGTTTGGTCGCTCCGGCGAATGTCAATGACTCTCAGCTCTATGAACCAACCGTGGCCGCATTCGAGATTCCCGGTGCAGATGCAAAACCATCGGGCATCACCGCCGGCGCGGCCTTCGACTCGCAAGAGATCCAACACCCGGAAACGGAGAATCCGGAGCAATATCCCGGTAAATCCGAGTAATAGGAAATCTCCGAAGCGAGGAAGACCGGTTCTGTTTCATCGGGATCTCGCCAATAAACGGAGTGCCATCGAACGGTTCTTCAGCGGGGTTGAGGCGTTCGAGAAGATTGTTCCCCGGTACGAACGCTATGAGCCTTCATTCATGGGGCTCGTACACCTGGTCTGTGCCCGCATGATCGGGAGAGTTTTGAGCTGACCTCTTAAGAAAATTTATTCGATTTTTATGAAATTTTTTCCCTGCGTCAGATCGAACTGGTTGGTCACTTCACTACTCCCCGCTCCCGGCGCAGTTGCATTTATTCTAACTCCTATCTGATGAGATCTCGGCAGGGTTCGTAGATCAATGGCGTAATGTTCGGTCCAGTTCCCAGCAGTTGCCGAATTGTTTGTAATTGTAGTATAGTGTCTCCAGAACCCATCATCGAGTCGAATATACATGAACTCATCAATATGATTGGAAGTTCCTCGATATGTAATATTCCAGGTCACGTTTAAGTATTCGCTCGGGGGTGCCGTTTTATTCAGCCCCCAAACAAGTATGTCGGGATCGATAAGTGGATCCACACTCATGTTGGGAATATATGTGATAGACAAATCCGGTACTATGATTGGCTTCGCTTCTGTCGCATTGAATCTGACCTCAGAACCTGGACCGAATAGGTTGAACTGTATTGTGTCGTTAACAATATCGCTTCTTAATTTCAGTCTAAATTTTGTCCACCATGTTTCTTTGATTTTGATTGTTCCAATCTGTTCTTCAGTGAATGTTATGGTCTGTGTACTATCCCACTCACTGGAATGATCGTATGTTTTGAAATTTTCTGGCTTGTAGAGGTAATAGCTTGGAACACTCGCATTCTCTGTCCAGTTGTAGTGCTGATACCATGTCAGCGGTACGTAGTCTAATAGTCCCTCGGTAGACGTCCAGGAGAGATTTGTCGTATTGGTAATTGGAGAGACTAGATTGAGATTCATGGATGTATTTATGCCGGCGTATACATCGAGTGCTTTGCTTGCATTTTCAAATGCTGAATCTAACTCCGTAGCATTATTTGCTATCCACCAATCCCCTCCAGTGACTTCTGCAAGTGTTCTTGGGACTTTTTCGTCTGGAGCTGCCTGTGCATAATTATAGTAAATAACAAAAATTTTAATGTTGTTTTGCTTTGCCCATTCTGCCATATTTTGATGAGTTACAATTGGATCGGCAAATGGATAGTATTCATTCGTACCTTTTGCAATAGTATTATCATCGGGAGGCACTTTGAGGATTGGATCAGTCGAGATAGGTATTGGATTTCCGTAGTATCTATAGGTGTTTTGCATGAGTAAGACGATAGCCTTAACTGCTTCACTCCTTGTAGCATTCTGCTTCAGTTCCTTTATCCCAGAATATAAACCATATCTTATTGGTGCGGATGCTTGACCTGTACTCTCACTCTTCATTGGCATTTGCATATATAGGGATGTATTAATATGATCCCAATTTTCGACATCTAGATCAAAAGAATTGAATTTTGTCGCATAATCATCATAGATAGTTATATTATTTCCAGGATAATGCTGAGCGATATATGTCGCATCATCACTTCCTCCCTTTTCACCAACTTCAGATTGCCAATTGTAATTGCTAGGAAGAGTTAAAAGATTCACACGTTTGCCAGGATATGGTGGATCCGTCGATTTATCCCCATAGGTGATAAGTGCAATTTGATCTTTACCAGCGGGTCTACTGTTAACAAATTTCATTGCCGCATCCCGTGCAACTTCCATTCGGTCGGGTTTATCCTTATTTCTCTCGTCATCAATGAGCATATCTTCGCCACGATCCAGCAGTAGAACAATATCCGCTGGCATCGGCTCTGTGAGCTCTGGCCCATCACCGATTAATTGTATAGTCACATCGAGGTAGGGATCCTGTGGCGAGAGAACTGTTTTATCTGCACGAACCTCTGCTCGCAGATAGGCGTAATTCTTCCAGACGACTTGGGTTTCACCACTGATTGTATATCCCGTCTCATTTGTCCATTCCGCCTTGACAACACAGCTGGCAGTGGCATTCGAGTAATATCTCGGGTCCGTTCTATCGACAAAACGCCCGGGGGTGAAGGTAACCCTGGCATAACCGTCAACTCCTGTTATGGCTTCAATGGACTGACCTCCATTGGAAAATTTGGGGCCTTCTGACAGAGTGAAAATTCCAGTACTAATATTTTTAATTGAAAAATTGATCTTTTCATTTTTAATCGGATTTCCACTCTTATCGATTAGCCGGGCACGAATTTCCGATGATGAGGCGTTATTCACATCAAGGCTGGGCATATTTTCTGGACTGGCACCCAGAAATATTGTAGCCGGATCATTCGATGCAAATTCCACAATCATCCAGCAAGTAGTATCCGTATTGTAGGATGAAGTTGCAGTTATATTGACTAAACCCAATGTCTTTTTGGGACCATAGATTAATTGTGCAACCCCAGCATTGTTGGTTTTCAGAGTTGCGCTTTCCCCAGGTGGAGATGTACGGATCTTTAGTTCGGAATATGGAGAGGGATTATGCCAAAAGTCCTCCAGTTTATAAGTGATTGTTACCCTGCTATATCCATCCGCTGGAATGAGAGGGTATGGATCTCCCGATCTATCACACTCTTGGTAAATATAGTATGGAATTCGAGAACCTATACCGACGATGTCAATCCAATAGTCTGAAAGGGCAGGATTGCTGGGATTGATCCAGACTATATTGTCACCCGCTCTAGTTCCAGCCATCAGGTCGATTACAGCATAACCAGTTGAGTTTGTTTTTGTTGGATTGGTTCCAATTAATTTTGCTTGATTTTCGGGGGATGAAACTGAAAATGAAATAATTTCGTTCTCAATCCCGTTATTGAATTTGTCAACTATTCGAACGGCGATAGAAGTTGTTGAATTCACTTCAACTTCTTGCTGATAGATAACTCTTGAGATCCGGTAGGCATCGCCGGATAGAACATGCACAGTTATTGATTTGTTCTCGAGCAATGTGCCGTTGAGAAAATTGACGCGCGTATCAATTATTACATCTCCGGATGTCGTGCCCTTGAAATAGGTTACTACATTGCTTCCGGATGAGGTTATATCGTTCTTCGAAAAGGTTCCATTACCTGTTGACGTGGGCATTATTTGAAAATGAACCTTCACCTGTTCTGCCGGAAGACCCGATACAGTGATTCCGATTTCATCCATGCCATCCGCTTTTACTGAGAATTTGCTCGGGTTGACATCAATTGCTGAGGCAGAGCCAATCAAAATCAACAATCCAATTGATATCCACAACCAATTTTTGTTGGACACATCTCCCACCTTCCAGTATACGGATATATTCAGCCAAACCTATACTTATAGATTTGCATATGATAAATTAATTATTTTCCAAATACTCGACTGTAACTATATTTCCCATGTAATTTGAACTCGAATCGTGTATCAAAGCAGGATATTACTTTAATATTTAAAAAAGGAATTAAATATAAAAATTCGTAGCTGTTTACGATCCACACCCCTTCCCGTCAACCGAGCCTCCGCCGGGGCCGCTTCCCTCTCCTGTCCCCGTAGACCTTCCGCACACCGACAAAGACTACGCCCAGGGCCACTAGCCCGATCAGCCCGGCCAGCAGCACCGTCATGTCGAACTCCTTCTCGAGAAGTATCGTGACGGTGGGATCGGAGGCGCCGAAGGGGATCTCCTTCTGCACGGACGCGGTGCGGTAGCCGTCAAGGGCGGCGGTGAAGTTGTAGGTGGCGGCGGTTCTGAGCGGGATTGTGTAACTGCCAAGCTCGTTTGTGGTGCCGGCAGCGGTTCCGTCGATAGAGACCGCGGCCCCGGAGAGGATGTGGTGATCCGCATCCTCGACAACGATCCGCACATTGGCCTGGCTGTTC
>JASEFH010000040.1 GCA_030019205.1 Methanomicrobiales archaeon | reverse complement strand
CCGGAAGTTCCGGGGATTCCCGGAGAAGATACCGGATCACACCACGCTCTGGTACAGACGGGGCGAAGACCCGACGGAGCCGGGACGGCACCGGGGCCAAGAAAGGGAAGAAATCGCACTTCGGGTACAAGCTCCCTATCCTCTTCGATAAAGAGCACCCGTTGATCCCAAGGTTGAAGACCACCCCCGCATCGCTCCATGACAGGCAGGTGGACCTCTCCCGGAAGGGGGAGACGGTCTACCGGGACAAAGGGATACTTCGGGGTGAAACCCCAGGCTTCCCTGGACAAGACGACGCACCGAGGGGACACCCGTTGTCACTCGCCCCGGGTTCGCATGAAGAACCTCTTCCCCTGTTTTGCCTTCACCCTGCAGCAGCTCCGTACCATCACCTTGCACTCCTCCCAGCGGTAGCTCTCGAGGGGAGGGAAAAAGGACGGAAAATAAGGGGATTCAGGAGGGGAGAAGGCCTAAAACCGGATGAATCAGACCCGAATCGGAGGACAGGAGAAGAAAGGAAGGAATAATCGTAATCCCCTTTAGATACTCGAGCCGAGGCGCCGTTCCCGGGCAGCACCGGGAGACGGGGGGATTGCGGGCTCCCGCCCTTTCGTCGACGTCCCCGTACGCCCCCTACGCCGAACCCGTGCAGTCTAATGATGGGACGAGGCGGTCGCCTGGCCCGGAGGGGCGTTGGAGAGCGGCCTGCCCATGATCTCGATCTGTCCGGGACTCGGGATGCCGACTTCCACCCTCCCGTTCGAGGACTTCACCAGTTCGCAGACCCGCAGGTTCTGCAGCCCATCCTCCGGAGAGATGGGGAATGACGTGCCATGCTTCACGCATTGGAGGAATGTCTCCAGCTCGATTCTGAGGGGCTCGACCTTATTGACCTGGAGCTTCTCGATGATGTTCTCCTGGAGGTAGCGTGCGCTCTCGAGGCGGTAGCGATCGGGTTTCCAGTAGACGAAGATCTCCTGGCTCATGAAGTCCCCTTCGATTGTGCTCTCCTCCTCCTCGATATATATGGAGCGGATCTTCTTCGAGGCCTTTCGGCTGGCGGAGAGGTAGATGGGGATCCCGCTCATGCTGAAGAGTGCGCTGCGGATATCATCGTTCCCCTGACTGTGGACGACGAAACGTCCGTTGGCGAACAGCGAGAAGATGATGTCGATATCGTGGATCATGAGGTCTTCCACGACTGAGGTCCCCTGGATGCGGGCAGAGGCCGGGTTGTGCCGTTTTGCCTCGACGTAGAGCGGTCTCTTGACGATCCGCCGGATCTCCTTTACGATCGGGTTGAACCGCTCCAAGTGCCCCACCCCGACGATGAGGTCGTCGGGGATGCTGCGGACGAGCGTCTCCGCCTCCTCGGCGGTTCCGCACATGGGCTTCTCGATGAGCATGTGCACCCGCCGCTCGATGCACTTCCGTGCGATATCGTGGTGGAACGGGGTAGGGACCGCGATGCTCACCGCATCCACGTGCCCGAGCAGATCCTCGAGGGACGGGCTGACGGAGACGCCCAGCGACCGTCCCACCTCCTCCGCCGCCCGCGCGTTCACGTCGTAGACAAACACGCTTCCGACGGACTTCAGCTCGGAGTAGACGCGGGCATGGTTCCGTCCCATGATGCCGGTGCCGATCACACCTACATCCATGTTCATGCGCCCCTGCGCGAGCGTGCGATGCTCCCGGCGGCCGCGTCTCCTGCAGACCCGATCCCTCGCAATTCCCCTGACGACCGGTGCCTGCCCCTGCGGGCACCGGAGGATGCACTGCGGAGCCTCGATTCGCGGATGCGCACCCTGACCGCGGTGCCTGCAACCGGAAAAATATGGGTATCCTCTGTCGTTATCTCCGTTCCGTTCATAAAATCACTCCACGCATGAGAGCACATCATGTCGTGCCAATCAAGCGTTTGACAGATGCACCTTTACGTTAATAAATATTCCCCCCATGCCGAAGGTGTCTACCATTCTATTGGGCTTGAAACAGTACGCGCTCGAATTATTTCCCGAGCATCCTGCCAATTCTTCCTTTATTGGCATCTAATAATGCCTCCGATCGATTGTTGCCGCCCGATCGAGCTTTCCGCCGTTGTGGCGGGATGCTCACTCCTCTCTGCTCACTCCTCTCGTCGGTTTCCCATGAGCGGGCGGAGACTCCCTGATCGGGGAACCCCTTTCAGGGAGGGGGATTGCCATTCAGTACATGCCGCAGGGCCCGCAGAGGCTGGACATCTGTCCACCAGCAGGGGCCGGCGACTGCCGTGCGCAGCAGAACGGCGGCCAGAACGGCCAGAATTCCGACGATCAGCGTCTCCTGGCTGGCCAGGCCGAACCAGTCCCGTGTCTCGGGCAGGATGCCGATGCCCCAGACGGCATCCGAGAAAGGCCAGAAGATGGCATATCCCCGGGTGTAGACCAGGGCATCCGCGAAGAGGTGTGCGGCAAATCCGATGGCAGCGAAGATGAGGGCGTCCAGAAACCGTACGCCCAGCGGGTGGAGGAGGAAAGCGATGACGATTGCATACAGTGCCATCACCGCGATGTTGTGGAAGTCGCCATGCGCGATGCGGTTGCCGTGGAACAGGACGGTGAATCCCAGGGACCGCAGCGCGGTGTGCGCGATCAGGTCGATATCAGGGGCAAAGGCGCTGATCACGATGATCCAGGAGGGATCCCGGGCGGTATACCGATGGTAGAGCATGCCGGCCAGGATGGCGATGGCGATGGAGTAGACCAGGTGTTCGACGAACATATCCGTCCCTTTCCTAGAGGGTGAGAGCGGGCACGCGCTGCGGGGATGCGGACCGCTCACCACTCCGGATCCACTCTCATACTGGATTATGCTCTCTAATAAGCGCTTCTGCAGGCGGGGCGATCCGAAGGCTGCCCCTCCTCCTGCTGGCACCCAATTTTCTGCGATCTCCCGAAAGGTTTAATTAATAGTAATCCTCCACCCTGCATCCTATGAGACGGGTGACAGCCGTAGATCGCGTGTTCGGCACCCGAACCGGGGCACGCCGCGCGGCCGTGCAGGTGGGGGCGTCGTGAATATCGTCTGCGCTATCCGCCCCCGCCCGCCGATGGTCTACTTCGTCAACCGTATCCACGAACGGTTCCCGGTATCTCTGGTCGTGTTGGAGGCCCCTCCCCCCCTCCGCTCCCTTCGCCGGAACTTCAGGCAGAAAGGGCTGGGCAGCATCCCGGAGATCGTCAGCGGAATCCTGGTCGACCGCCTGAACAAGGATCGATACACACAGGAGTACACGAAGTTCTTCGGGGATCGCTGGAAGGCGATCCACCCCGATATCCCTGTTCTGCACTGTGACAGTGTCAATGCGCAGAACGTGTACGAGAGGCTGAAGCGCGAGTCCCCCTTCCTGCTGCTGGACCACGGGACCTCGGTCGTCCAGGACGCCACGCTGGATCTTGCCGATCTCGCCCTGAACCTCCACTGGGGCCTGAGCCCGTACTACCGCGGGACCCGGGGGACGCACTGGGCCCTGATCAACTGGGATCCCTACAACATCGGGGTGACCGTGCACCGCCTGAACCACGTGATCGACGGCGGAGAGATCCTCGCCCAGCAGAGGGCGGAGCTCCGCGGGGACGAGACCGTGAACGCGATCAACATGCAGCTGACCCGCTTGGGCACCGACCTGATGTTGCGGGCCCTTGACAAGATCGAGAAAGGTGAGCCCCTGCGGTTCTTCCCGCAGGATCTATCGCGGGGTTTCCTCACCTCCCGACGGCAGTGGAACCTGAACCTGCAGAGGCAGGTGGATCACATCGAGAGGAACGGCATTCTGCGGCTGATGCTGGAGCGGCCGGCCCGAAGGGAGCGCCTCCCCATCGTGGAGCTCCTGTAGGGGCAAGATCCCGCCATCTATTCGAACCATGGCCGCCGGCCGGACCCCCCTTCTCTCGATACCGATCGGGATCGAGCCCGGCGGGCGGAGAACCATTCTTCGGCGAGGGGCGGATCTCCGCGCTGCTCGGGGACTTGGCAGGGTCCCGATGCGCTTCAGAGCCCGGCCGTCTCCCCGCCGCTGGTGCGCTGCCCGATTGGTCCCCTCCCTGCAGCGCTCTCATCGAGGGCGAGGCAGGGTGCGGTTTGCATTCCCGCAATCGGGAAGTGCTCCCTGAAATGCCATGCAGAAAACTCAAAGTATTTATAGTGACGCTTCTACATTTCGATCTTGTAGGGGGTTAAATACATGGGATTTTTGGATTCCATCCGGGGCATGTTCGGCACCCGCGCCGAACCTCAACCTGCCGCATCAGTTCCGGAGGCCGTACCGCCGGTACAGCCGAAACGGGCGTTCCTGAACGGGCGGGGCATCGATTCCTGGAACAACGTCGGGCGCCTCTATCAGAAGCAGGGGTTGCACGAGAAGGCGATCCAGGAGTACGACCGCATTCTGGCAGCGGATCCCAAGGACCGGGAGGTCCTGGCCTGGAAGGCGGAATCGCTCCGGAGACTTGGAAAGGTCAAAGAGGCCGAGGCTGCCGAGCAGCAGGCAAAGACACTGCAGTAGAAGGTCTCGATGGTATCCACGGCAGACTGCCGGATGCTGAGCCTGCCTCTTCTTTTTCCAGCGATTCCATCTCATGGATCCACGTGAATGCAAAGAATGACCTTGGCGGTTATGAACCTGTATCGGAATGGTCAAAGAGGGTCTCTCGCGGTCGAGCGGGGTACAGCCACGGCCCGGTCCCGAAGCCTTGATAGGAGAGCCCACTCCCTCTCCTTGTCCCGCGATGGGACATGAGGAGCGTGAGATGGGAGCGGATCCCCGATAGGCTGGATCGGTCGTCTTCACCCTCCCGGGATTGGCGAGATAGGGGCTGCATACCGGGATCCGATTCGTATGCGTGGGGAGTATCCTTACCTTTGCAGGTGCGATAAGTAAATTTCGCGTGGGACGATCGAACTGGATTGCAATCGGTCCGGCTTGATTCTGGCCTCTTATCTCTCCCGGGCAGGAAAGAGATCTGCAGCTCAGGAGCGATCTCATCGTTTATCGAAGGGGGGTGAGCATCCTCTCCCCTATAGCAGCGATAGGGGTCGATTGAGAGCAGGTATCGGGAATGAATGCGCGGGAGGGAGGAGTTCTCTTGTGTGTGCAATTGCATCCGCATACGTTGAGCGTTCGATATTGTGGCGCAGAGATTGTCTACCAATTGCCAGGGCATCCTTGTGCCTGTGTACTGCATCAGGGATCGCTTCATCCACGGTGCGGCCGGGAGGCAGTGGTGGCTGGTCGTCCCTGTGTGCGGTGCCGCGGCGTGGCGGCGCGAGCCCAGGACAGAAGCGATGCGGGGTGTCGAATCCAGATGGTACAGGGCATCGGAAGTACGGCAGCGAGATCCGCTCCGCATTCCGAGCGGCTCAGGCGTACCTGTTCCCGGGCGGCGGAACGGCTGACGAAGTCGGAGGGCGAAGGAGGGGAATAGGTCGGGAACACTTTCGGCCCGCCCACTGGGATGTTTTTATCGGGCGGTAGTGAGTATTGTTCATGCCACGGACCCGGTCCACCCCCCGGGTCCCGACTCCGGCGGACCCCCCTGACCCCCCTGACCCATCCAAGCCCGCCGGGGCAGTCTGGCATACCTCCTAAACCCTCTTTTTATACCGCCTTTTCCGGAAAGATTATGAACCCCGGAGAATCATGGGGCTCCGTTCGGGCAAACCCGGATAGAAGGAGGAGATCATGGGCGCAGGACACCACTGGGTGGGCCACGTGGGAGGCGGTGCGCAGGGTTACCTGATCGACGCGATGTGGAAGCAGCTATCGGAAGATCAGGTGCGCACCCTGCTCACGCGGATGCTGGACGAGAAGATCATGAAAAAAGAGCATATGATCAAGACGATGCAGCATAAACTCGAGACCTACAGGATGGCCCGGCAGATGCTGGAGAAGAGGTGAGAGAGGATATTACCGGAAGATCCGCGGTCGGCGTATCCCTTCAATGCTGCGGGTGCAGTGAGTCAGCATCCAATCGAAAATTTTTGAAAAAGGGCTCAACTCGAATGTATCGAACCCTGAATACGAATTGTGGATTATAAATAGGAATATAACAGTTATTTGCTTCTGGAATTGCTATTCCTATTCATTCTCCCTATACTTTGGCTATTTTCGATGCATAAGGATATAAATTATAAGGGTACTTGAGGCCCAGGGAATGATAGGGTTGAGAAAGAGTATCTCTAGGACAGGAACCTGAATGCTCGGATTAATATCAGTATCCATGCGGAACCATCCGAATTATTCGGTTGAAATTAGCCTGTGCGAAGGTTACGGGGAGTGATGATATGTATGCTGATAACTCGATAGGCATCATCCTTCGTTCCAGCAATGAGAATCTCTCGAAAGATAAGGTCGGATCGATACCCGGCTACGTGGATCGCATCTACATTGCTTCAGAGCATGCGCTTTGCGGCGACTTCGGGCAGGTGGATGGCTTCTCCGGGGATCCGAGGATCGTGTATGTCGCACCGGATAACGGGGATTCGGGATACCGCTCACTCCTGCAGAAGGTGATTAAAGATCGCATGGACATTATCGTTATCTGGGCGCCCAACTCCCCTCTTAATCCGGATCATCTCTCCCACCTGGTTGATCCGATCGTTTCAGGAAAGGCCGATTATACCGAAGAGATCTGCAAGCGTTCGGGCGCCCTCCCCGGGGCCGGGAATCACCTCTCGCAGAATGGTGTTGTCGTGATCTCCCAGTGGAGGACCGTGCCATGGCATTCCGTGCCGTTGGATTCCGCCAGCGGGGCCATGGCTGCCTCTCGACAGGCCCTGAAGACCTCACTCCGAAAATCTGCGCAAAAACAGGGGATGCAGATCCTCGCGGCGATTCCCTGCTACAACGAGGAAGTGACAATCGGTTCGGTTGTTCTCAAGGCCTTCCGACACGTCGACGCAGTACTGGTAATCGATGACGGTTCCAGGGACTGCACCGGACAAGTCGCGGAGGATGCGGGAGCCATCGTCATCAAGCATGCCAGCAACCGGGGAAAGGCAGCCGGGGTGATCGCCGCGGTTCGGTATGCGAAAGAGCATGGATTCGATATCCTGGTGCTTCTCGATGGGGACGGCCAGCACAAAGCCGAGGAGATTCCGACGATTGTCCAACCGCTCTTGAGTGGCGAGGCTGATGCGGTGATTGGATCGCGGTTTCTCCAAAATAATGGGACTATCCCGCTCTACCGCAGGCTGGGGCAGAAGGTTCTCACACTCGTCACGAACGCCAGATCCTCCAAGAAGTTGACAGATTCTCAATCGGGGTTCCGGGGTCTGAATGTCAAGGCCTTGAACAGCCTTCCCCTAGAGTCGGACGGTTACAGCATAGAGTCCGATATGATCACCTTCCTTTCAAAAAACGGAATCGCCATGCAGGAGGTTCCCATCTCCGCCGTGTACGATGTACCGAATAAGCACAAGAAGAACCCCTTCTACCACGGCTATGATATCCTGGCCAGGATGGTGGGCGAGATCGGCTATCAGAGGCCGATGCTGCTCTTCGGCATCACGGGGATCGTCCTCCTCTTCTCCGGCATTGCCTTCGGATTTCATGCCTTTGCATACTACCACAGTACTCACACGCTGCCCTTCGGACCCGCCCTGGCCTCCTCCATCGGACTGATCCTCGGGATGCTGCTCATCGTAGCAGGGCTCATTCTTAACTCGCTCGTGCTCATCATGAATAAAGAATAGCTCAATCCCCGAAGAGGTGGTCGGCTCACCCGCAGATAAAAACGAACTTCGAGCTCTCCCGCTCTCTGCCGTAGTGCGGCAAACACCCCTTCGATCTCTCAACCTAAAAGCTGCCATTTCTCTTAAACCGGCTCTCTTCTCCAATGTATACGCCCAAAGACTACGCCTGCCGGGCTCCGTGTATCAACCTGCTGGAGTTGTGGAGAAGAGCGGTGCATCAGGAAGCATCAATGTCTTCCTCACATTCCTCCGATGGAAGGATCTTCCATTTCATAAACCGGGGGGAGTCACCAGCCACAATCGAATTAGGCGGGACACATGTCGTGACAACCGCACCTGCAGCAACCGTTGCGTTCTCTCCAATCTCTGCCCCCTGCAGGATCATGGTATTGGAGCCGATCTCTACATCGTCATCGATTCGGATTGGTTTTACGATAGGTCCGGCATTGGATCCGCTAATGCCGGATACGGACAGGATGTGGACGTCATACCCGATCCCGACGTTGCTCCCAAACGTGATGCCTCCGCCATAGACTACTACACTGAAAGGCCCGATCTCTTTGGGCTTTCCCGCCACTCTCCCACGCGGAATTCCTCCGTTTTGATACAGAACCAGCAACTGATAGTCGTTGATGATCGCCTGAATAAGCTTGCGGATAACGTCAGAGGTCATCCCAAAACCCTCCAGATCATTAGGGCACAGGCCAGGTATATGAGCC
>JASEFH010000039.1 GCA_030019205.1 Methanomicrobiales archaeon | reverse complement strand
ATGCGAGCGTGATGAGGCTCTGCCGCTGGACCGCACCGAGGCCCATGACGCGCGAAGTGTACCGGGAGGGGATCACATTGTAGTCATCGACGTAAGAATCATTAATTGCTTCGGCTTTGTAGAAAATCTCTAAATCCTCATTTTCCTTAGATTTAACCGAAAATGCTAAGCTACACTGGCCCCTTGATAGTTCTAGGGGGATAGAAAACAACAAGTAGCCACGTCTAAGATCATCGAACACGTATATCAGACTACTGAATACCCTTCTGTCGGTGGTCCGGAGCTTCCGGATCCCTCTCTATTCCTGGAAATACTCCCGAAGAGCCTACACGCAGCACCATCATCCGGCCCTGATCCTGGTGAAGGAGGTAATGAGATGGATTACTGGAGTATCATCGATCTCCTGGAGATGATAACAAGAATCAGGGATCTTCTAAAGCGGGAGCAGATTCCTCATTTTACGACTCTTCTAAAGTTTCTCCAGCGGATTCGTGCTGTCCATCTAAACATTCTCCTGAAGAAGGTGATTCACCTCTTCTACGAGAGAGGTGAGGAGATTCCGGTCACCGCGATCGATTCCTCCGGCATCACGAGCTCCTATGCGAGTTCCTACTACACCGGGAGGACGGAGCCACCCGAAGGAGCTATCTGAACACCTCTGTTGCAGTGGATACAGGAAACAGGGGGTCATCTGTATCCGGATCTCCCGGAACTTCACCCACGATATCGTGCATGCTTGAGTTCTCCTCCGGGGGTGTCACTGCATCTGGAAGTCGGAGACCTATGTCCTGGACAAGGGGGGATGACGATGAGAGCCTCCATCGCCAGATCCTCCCGGATCTGAGAGCTCATTCTGTCAAACCGATCCGGAACAGGAAGAGGAAAAGGATCTGAGGGAGGTACCGGCGTGAACTTGTCCGATCCTTCGATGAGCACTTCTACCACCGGCGGAATCTGGTGGAGACCACCTTCTCTGTCCTGAAATGCGTGTGTGGAGAGAACGCCCGGGCGAGTAAATACAGGAACCAGGTGAAGGTGATCAAGATCCGAGTGGTCGTGTATAACCTGGTACGATTCATAAACATGGAAATGTGTTTTATCCTCATCGAGGAATTCTACAGAGTAAATAGGTTCTTCATGGTGAATTTTTAAGATTTCTCGTGAACCTTTTTATTCCAGAGGACATCCCAAAACTATAAGACCCCTGAACAACCTGAGGCGGAGGCATGGCATTTCGTGAAATCGACGATGACCTTTGGAATATTCTGCGGAAGCATCTGCCTCCCCAGAAACCACACATCGGCCGGCCCCGACGGAATCCCGGCAGCTCCTTAACGGCATCTTCTCCGTTCTGACCCTCGGGTGCGCCGGGAACGATGTCCCCGAGAAATATGGCACCAAATCGACCTTCCACCGCTCCCCCCCGAACTCTGCGAACGGGGAGCGTATCAGGCGATCTTCCTGGACCTGTTGCAGGCCGGCTACAATCTGTAGAAGCTCGACCTCGTTCACGGTATCACCGATACAAAGGCGATTCCTACGAATAAGGGGGAAATATCGGCTTCGACGGCTAAAAGAAGGTAAAAGGCACTAAACTCAGCGCTCTGGTCGATAAGAACGGTCTCCCGGTAGCCTGCGGGGTTGCCCCGGCGAATATCCATGATTCACGTCTCTTTGCCCCAACGGTTGCAGCATTCGAGATTTCTGGCACGGCCGAGAAGCCAACAGTGATTTCGGCCGATGCAGCCTACGATTCCCGGGAGATCCGGCAGTACACGAGAAAACGAGGGATCACGGGCTATATTTCGGTGAATCCTCAACGCCAGAATCATCCGAAGCACGGGCGACCGCTCTGGTTTGATCGAGACCTCTACCAAAAAACGGGGGCGATAGAGCGATTCTTCAGTTGGATCGAGGCCTTCAAGAAGCTCGTTCCCCGATAAGAACGCTATAAGCATTCATTCCTGGGACTCATACACCTGGCCTGTGCTCGCATGATCGGGAGAATTTTGGGACGACCTCCCTGTAAGTATTCACGAAGAGTCTACACCCACCGCCAGCTCCTCGTCCTTCTCCTGTATCACCGGAGAAATCTCGTAGAATCCGCCTTCTCGGTCCTGAAGAGACGGGTCGGTGAGAGTCTGAAGGCGCGGAAATTCGGGGTACATGGTCCAGAAGATCAATGTCAAGATATTCGTCTACAACCTGGACAGATGGATCAAGAGAATGCTAATTTTTGTCATCACTGAGAATTTCTTCAAAGCCAATTTCATTAAACATTGGTATTTATCGAATTTCAACTTTCGCGAGAAAATTTAAAAATTTTAACGCAACTTCAACTTTCTTTCGACATTTATTATCTTTGACAAATACTTTTCTATAACCCTTATTAGCTTCATTAATTAAAAACTGATGAAGTTCAGGAATACATTCAGTTTGAATGTCTTTATAAAAGATTCTTGCATCTTTGCCAAAGTAATCATCAGACTGACAAATTTCCCTTTCAATTTCTACATCGCGACTGGAAGGATAATTATCATAGAAACTTATTAAGGAATCTATGTAGTGATTGTTACTCATTTCATTGTAATAGTCAAATATAGTAGATTTTATTGCTGATTTATCGATAGTATTTGTCATATTTATCTTTGAATAAATTAAATTTAAATTTAGAAAACGATATAAAACTATGTCAATATTTCTGGTGAGTTTATGCATAGGCATATAGAAGCGTTTTGAATACTCAATACATGTTCTCAAGCACCCATTGAGGACCTCAAATTTTCCGACCTCCGAATGAATGTAATTCTCCTGGTTAATGCTATATAAATACCAAGGTGGGACTTTGAGCAATTTTAATACCTTAATAGAACTCCCTTCATATGAGAACCAGTAAGGCATATTCCAAATGATGTAGCGTTCAATAACATATTTTTTAAATATATCCGATCTAACAAAAAAAACATCATTAATGATATTTGATCCCTTTAAGTTAAATATTGTATTTACAATGCGCGGATTAACATATTTTGGAGTTTTTATTGTTCCTATTTTTCTATCGGATCTCAAGGTACACAGATCACCGTAAACTCCATCATAACAGTTTGTGATTAATGCTGAAATTGTATTCTTTAATGAATTCTGATCTATGTACTTATCATCTGAATGTAACATAGTTACAAAGTTGCCACAAACCAAATCACATGCTGAATAAAGAGCGTTTAGTTGACCGGTGCACTCCTGCCTTGGAATTAATTTTATACGTGAATCCTCTAAATATTCTGAGACAATAAATTCAGTTTTATCGTTAGAAAGTTGATGAGATATTATGAGTTCCCAATTTTCATAAGTTTGACTTAGGACAGATTCGATGGATTCACGAATATGTTTTTCATCATTATAAGTAGGCATTAAAATTGATATTTTCGGCGAATTCATGAGGCGTCTTCCTGTTCATCCTTTGAGAGTAATTTCAGGTAAATATCTTTTATCCTCCTTGCATGGCTTATATATGAATGATAATTTGAAACATAACTGCTCGCTTCTAAAGAAATCCTTTCGCCGTCTATACATCCATTCAAGATATCAAATATTAAATTGGCGATTTTTTCAGGCGATTTTTCGGGTAATAAAAAGCCTGTTTTACCATTCTGAATTACATCTTTCATGCCACCGATATCAGAACACGCAACAATCTTACCACAAGCCATCCCCTCTAACATGGATAGTGACGTTGCTTCTTGAATGTCATTTGAAGTTATTGACGGTATCAATATAACGTCAGACATTTTGTAGTATTCATGAATTTGATTGTATGGAATACCGCCTAAAAATTTAATTCGTGTATCTTTCCCAGCAATATCTTTTAATTTGGATAAGAGAGGACCATCCCCAGCAACAAGTAGACTTACATTTTGAGAGTTTATACTTTGCATTGCCTTTATTGCGTATTCCACTCCATTTTTGGGAACTAGCCGCCTAGGTACAAGAATGATAAACTGATCTTCATTAAATCCGAAATTCTTCTTTAATCTATTTTTTCCCTCTTTATCGATAGGATAAAACGTGGTTGTATCTGTTGCATTCGGCATTATTGCTATCTTTTCAGGGGGGTACATAAATTTATTAATCACATAGTCTTTTATCCTTTTATCCACAGCAATAATAAAATTCGCGAAATTTATTCCTTCTTTCTCGATATCATAAGAGAATTGATAAAGACTTGAGTTCTTCAATTCGGATGCTGAATCGGCAGAATCAATTACTTCATTGGGGAAGTATCCGTGTAAAGTCAATACTTTTACAACACTGTTAATTGGATGAAGCATTTTAAATGAATGGAGTGTTAGCGAATCATGCGCATGAATAATATTGAACTTTGATAAATCGCGGCTTGCCAGTTCATTTTTAATCTTTTCTGAAAGAAATTGAATTTTTAATTTTTGAATGGAGAAATAATCTCGATAATTCTTTTGAAGCCTCTTATATGAAAAAAAATTTAAATATTCATTAATGGGGTAAGTTCTATTAAAATCAGGGTATGCTGTTTGTACATCTACACCGTTTAATGTTAAACCCTTCTCCAGTAGCAATAAATGTGTTTCTTTACCCCCTGCGCCTATCTGGTTCGGATTACACATTGCTGTGAGTAAAGTACTGACCATTTTATCGCCTTAGTGAGGTCATATCTCATCATTAATTAAGATTAAAGATTATTCTTCATTAATCCTTCTATTGAGGATTGCGATTATCCCCCTACCGTTCTTCCTCGATCCCCCATTTCCGGTCTGATTCCCCCGGTTTAGCCCCTTTCCTCTCCCAAATCCCCTGAATTTTCTATCCTTTTCCCTTTCTCCTCGATAGCTACCGCTAGGCAGGCAGACTTTTGATAATCCGGAGCTGTTGCAGGTTGAAGGCAAACCCGGAGAAGAGATACTTTACGTGAATCCGGGCAGAGGTGGTGACCAACATATGACCGGCACGATACGCTCGCTCGATCCCCGCGAAGGGTCGTTCCACCAGGGATCGAATTCGCATGATCGCCCGGTTTCATCTCCTCTCCTCTTTGATCGATAACGGGTGTCCCCGGATCCCGCGGTGCAGGGTTTCGTCTATGGAGGCCCGGGGTCTCACTCCGAAGTACCCCTTGTCCCGGTAGACCGTCTCACCCTTCCGGGAAATATCCACCTGGCTGTCATGGAGCAAGGCGGTGGTCGTCTCCATCCTCCGGATCAACTGGTGCTCCGTATTGATGGGGATATGGAGCTTGTACCCGAAGTGGGACTTCTTCCCTTTCTTCGTCTAGGTGTCGTCCCGGCTCCTGCGGGTCTTCGCCTCCTCTCCCCGGGGCGTGTCCGCCGGTGCATGGCCCGGATCGGCGGTGATGAAGGTCGCATCCTGGTCACCCCCTTCCGGATCTTCAGATCTTTCGCATCAAGCTGCGCCTGCAGCTGGTCCCAGACCGCCTTCCCTGCTTTGATCAGTCTCTCCCGGAAGTACCAGAGCGTGGTGGGATCCGAGATCTTCGCCGGGAATCCTAGGAACTTCCGGAAGGAGATGCGGTCGTTTGCCTGCCGCTCCCTTCTCCGGATCCGATAAACCGTAGAACGACGGGAGCGCGAGCATCTTCAATAGGTGGATTTCATCGGTACTCGATCTCCCCCTGTTAGGTTTTGTTGTTACCGAGCTCACCGATGATGGGACGGAAGACCTCTCATTCGATCAGGGACTCCAGCTCTGCAAAATGGTCTCCGAGTCTCTGGATCCGTTTGTACTCCTCGTGCAGGGCAAAATCAGTCATGGAATTCATTGTTCAGAGATCGACGAGCTAAGATAAAGCTTTTACGATTTGTGATGGGGTTTTATCGGAATTCTCTGAAGCCATAATTATTGACAATTCGGTAATATATATCCTCTAATTCATTTATTATAATATCGATATTATATAATTTCGATTTTTCTAGAGCCGTAACAGTAAGTTTTTCTCTTAATTTATCGTCCGTTAATGCTCTAATTATACTCTTTGCTAATAATTTAGGATCTGCTGGAGGTACCAGCAATCCAGTTTTTTCATGATCTATTAATTCAGGTATACCCCCAATAGCGCTTGCTACAATAACCTTTCCTAATGCCATATTTTCTAGTATTACCAAACCGAAACTCTCTGAAGTAGATGGAACAACGATAACATCAGCTCCTTTGTAGAAGCTTGGAATTTCAGAATAAGGTCTTGGGGATAAAAAGTGAACATAATCTTGTAAACCCAGATACTTAACTTCCGCCATGAGCTTTTTTATTTCATTTCCGTTTTCCGAACCAATTAATATTAAATGTGCGTTGATCGATTCTCTGATAATTTTCAAGGCTCTTATAAGATAAATTTGCCCCTTTTCAGGAGAGAGTCTTCCAGAACATAGAATTTTATACCCATTATATTGATACTCGAAAGGAATGACAGAGTCGTGAAATTGCGACAAGTCAATAGAATTAAACACTGTCTTGACGTTATTGTCATTTCTTAGCTTTTTACATAAATTTTCTAACTGCTTAGATACTGTTGTGATGAAGTCTGCAGATATTATTGATTTTTTATCAAACCACAAACCAGGCCAAAGTCTAAAAACCCTTCTGAAGGGCTCTTTAATATTTAGTCTCCATTGCTGATATCGCTCGTCTGCTAGCCAAGAAACATGTATTGTAGAAATAATCGGTATAGATAGCTGTTTTTTAATTATATATACAAAAGGAAATGATGAATCAAAATGATGAACATGAATAACGTCAATCTTTTCATTATCCACAATCTCCTTAATTTGGTAAATATTTTTTTTGATGAAAAAATATCCTTTCCATGGATTAAGTCTAATTAAAGAGGCTGGTAGTCGGAATATCTTCACATTATCTTTTTGTTCAAACTGATTGTGAGCAGGTATCATTTCAGTGATGATTGATACATGGTGACCCCGACTTGCCAATGTATCTACTATTAACTTTACCTGCGTTTCTACTCCGCCCTGTGTTGGATAGTAAGCTGGCGTTAACATCAAAATATTCATAAATCACCCTGCATATCCTTGTCAATCTATGGGCCAAATTATTTAATCAAATATACAGATTCGTACTTTAATAATGAACGTCACTCATGCCCTCCCTCTCCTCGTGGAGGACAGATTACTAGAGAAGTAATTGGATTAGTTATATCATTGATAACTTTAACCCAATTTTTACTAAAATTATCAATAGAATAGGTTTTGGCAGAAGCAGGTTTAAACCCTACTTCTCCAAGATAATGATTCTCCATGATATATTCAACAGCATTCAACAATTCCTTAAAACTTGGACAAATGATCTGGTGGCATTCCTCTAACAACTCCCCCATACCACCTAAGCCTGATCCCACCACCGGAGTCTTGCAGAGCAGAGCTTCATGCGCTGTACGGCACCAGCCTTCCTTGAACTTGGACATGGCGACCACAACAGAGGATGCCTTTAGGAGACGCAGATAATCCCGATAGCTGAGGTCGAGATTTATTGCAGGAATATCGACATCGCGCTTACCGCTTGTGACCAGGAAGGCATCCAAATCCTTGAGTTGCTGATAGGCTTCGACAACCCCTTTGGCTCTCTGGCAGTTGCCAAGGTAAATAATTGGCTTGCCTTCCAGTCGGTACTGCATCCTGAATCTCGCGATCTCCTCTTCCGTGAACTCGAACTGGGAGAAGTCGAATGCATTGTAGATGAGATGAACGTTCTCATAACCCAACTTTTTAAAGTGGTTATACCAGTACTTCGAGACAGTACATATCGCATCTGCCTGAAACAGGTTCCTGTAAAAGATCTTTTCCAGTAAATAGCCTGGAATTCTGAAGTGGAAAGGTCGGACGGACATATCGATGTGGTGGACAAGGGCAAGATTCTTTCCAACGGTTTTATCATGGTGCATCATGATTACCGAGTCCATCAGGGGCCGTATCCAGAGATCTTTGACACCTTGCAGATTCGCGAGATTCAGCAATAGGAGAGGATACCGTGCCGTTGTATAATGATCAAGGCTCCCATCAACAACCTCGAGATCGAAATGCTGCGACAATGCGCGCTGGGCCATGGAATCATAAGTAAGCCCCCCAAATCCTCCCCGCAATGATTGTATCCATCCGATCTTCATATCCGACCTTTGTGAAAAATTCAACTTCAACCAAAATATACTAAATGTATTTGCCTTGTCTGGCTTTATTCGTCCTCATCGTATCAAAATGAAATTTGATAGTAACAGGGGATACGAACAGGAGGATTTTCCGTGGGTTAAGCATCAATTATTATATGCCTTCCAGCATCTATCCTGCGTCAATACTTTTATACTCCGGCACCCGCATGACAAGCCATACACAGTGCAGCTTTATGCGAAGAGTGCTCATCGTCACGTTCTACTTCGACGGAAAACAGGAGTTCGCAGCCTCGCAGCCCTGGAGACCTACCCGGATGCAGGGCCTGTTCAGATACCTCCCCGCTACTGGCTGGCAGCCCACCGTCCTGACGGCGGCGAACCCGGAGATATCGTATCACGACGAGAACGTGAGGCGGAGCGAATACATCCGTCCCCGGGGCGTCGCGGTCCAGCCGCTGCGGAACCGGATCGAGAAGAACCGGCACCTCATGCGGCTGGTCCGTCTGGGGAC
>JASEFH010000038.1 GCA_030019205.1 Methanomicrobiales archaeon | reverse complement strand
TTTATGATTAGGGATGAAGTTTATCGCAATCCTCGAAATATGATCAGAATTAAAAGCAAAATGAGCCCGATAAAATCGACATATTATTATTGCGTTTTAGCGATTTTCAATTGAGTCAAGCAAAACGCCATAACCGGGAGGAAAATATCATGCTCCAGATCAAAATCGGCGATATTGTAAAATCCGCCCATTGGCCCGAACCTGTAGAAGTGAAATCCTTACAGCAGGCGGGCGAATATCTCCATCTCATCCTCTTCACCACGGTGACAAAACAGCTGATCGAGCAGATGATCCACATATCTGCTCTCGATTCCTTTACCATCATCGGAAAGGAATGCAACTGCTGTGAAGATCCGGCAAAAGTCTTCCTCGCACTGGAGACCCTACGCTATCGTTACGCCTCGATGTACGATCCCCTTCTTGCAATGAACATATCGAAGGTGGAACCTCTCCCGCATCAGATAGAGGCAGTATATGGCTATATCTTGAAACTTCCGCGTATCCGCTACCTGATTGCGGACGATCCCGGTGCAGGCAAGACGATCATGGCGGGCCTGATCGTCAAGGAATTGAAGTTGAGGAATATGGCGAAGAGGATCCTCATCGTCGGTCCTGGACACCTGAAAGATCAGTGGAAACGGGAGATGAAGGACAAATTCGACGAGACATTCGTGGAGGTGGACAGGAATACCATTGCGAGTTATTATGGAGAGAATGTCTGGGACAGGGAGGGCCAGATCATCACATCGATGGACTTCGCCAAGCGCGAAGAGAATCTTCCTGCGATTCGCGCCACCAGATTCGATCTTGTGATATGCGACGAGGCGCACAAATTCGCCGCATATAAATACGGCGAGAAGACTGAGAAGACCGAGAGATACAGATTGGGCGAGGTCCTCTCGGATATCACGAACCACCTCCTCTTCCTCACCGCCACACCCAATCGCGGCGATCCGGAGAACTTCCGACTCCTGCTCGATCTGCTGGAGAAGGGATTCTTCTCCACATCAGAGATGCTAATGCAATCCATAGAGGAGAAGGACAATCCTCTGTTCATCCGGAGAATAAAGGAAGATCTGAAGGATTTCGAAGGCAAACCCCTCTTCCTCCCACGGCATGTGAAGACAAAAGCGTTTAATATCGGTAAGGTCTCGCCCCGAGAGAAGGATCTGTACAACGACCTCTCCGAATACGTATCGAAACAATACAATAAAGCGCTCGCCAGAGATAAAAGGAGAAATATCACCTTCGCCCTCATCATTCTCCAGCGCCGGCTCGCATCCAGCACCTATGCACTTCTTCGCTCTCTGGAACGGCGCAGGGAGCGTCTCGAAGAGCTGTTGCAGAATGCCGAAATGAGGGGCAGAATACCGCCTTCGATAGCAGATCCGGATGCGATGGAGGAGATGAGCGAGGATGAGCGCTGGCGCGAGGAGGAGGAATGGGAGAGGATCAGCGTCGCCGAGAACCGGGATGAGCTGCAGAAGGAGATCGAGACGATCAAACGCCTGATCGAGCAGGCCAACTCGATCGTCCAGCTGGAGGAGGAGGTGAAACTGAGAGAGCTCAGGGCGGCGCTTTCGGAGCTGAGTGCTAGATTCCCCGAAAGGGCGGACAGGAAGGTGCTCGTATTCACAGAGTCGCGCGACACGCTTGATCACCTCGTGGAAAAAATCCGTGAGTGGGGGTATTCGGTCAACTTCATACACGGCGGGATGAAGCTCGAAGAGAGGGTGGACGCGGAGCGGATCTTCAAGAACGAGACAGACGTGATGGTCGCGACGGAGGCAGCGGGTGAGGGTATCAACCTGCAGTTCTGCCACATGATGATCAACTACGATCTCCCATGGAACCCCAACCGGCTGGAGCAGCGGATGGGGAGGATCCACCGCTACGGCCAGCGAAAGGAGGTATACATCATCAACCTGGTCGCGGAAGACACGCGCGAGGGTCAGGTGCTGAAGAGACTGATGGAGAAACTGATGGAGATAAGGAGTGCGCTCGGCTCCGACAAGGTGTTCGATGTCATCAGCGAGGTGCTCTACAACACGAACCTGTCGCAACTGATGGTGGATGCGGCGGCGCATGCACGGAGTCTCGAGGAAATACTGAAGGAGATAGATATCAAAGTGGATGAGGAGTACATCGCGAGGATCCGGGAGCAGCTGGGTGAGACGCTCGCGACACGCTATATCGATTACACCAGAATCAGGGAGATGGCGCAGCGTGCCCGGGAGTTCCGTCTCATTCCTGAATATACCGCCAGCTACTTCAGGAAGGCATTTGAAAAGGCGGGAGGGGAGATCAGGGATCAAAAGAACGGGTTCTTCTCCATCGAATCGATACCTATCGAGATTCGCAGGATAGCGGAGAACCCTCCGTTCAGGAAATCCTTCGGGCTTCTCATAAGCAAATACCCGAAGATCACCTTCGACAAGGATCTCGCGCTCAGAGCGTCAGGCGCGGAATTCGTCTCTTTCGGTCATCCCCTCTTCGAAGCGGTGATGACATGGGTGGAGGAATGTTTCACCGGGGCGATGAGGAGCGGTGCGACTTTCATCGATCCCGATGGGATGATGGACGGGTACATCCTCTTCTACGAAGGAGAGGTGCGAGACGGGACTCTCGGTGTAGCGGGGAAGCGCCTCTTCGCCTTCTATCTGGACGACAGCAACACTACTGCTGTCGCACCCGACATCATCTGGGATCTCGCGGAGGCGAAAGCGCCTCAATCCGAATGCGTGGAGATCGAGAGACTCAAGGATAAGGTACTCCCGCTCGCCATAAGGGATCTCGAGCGGTACAGGGGCGAGATACAGCGGGAGCGCGAGAGGCAGGCATCGATCAAGGAGAAATACGGCTTGCGATCGCTCACAGAGGCGATCTGCGAGATCGAGGACGATCTGATTTCCCTGCAGGATAGGAAGGATCGCGGAGAGCCGGTCGATCTGCCGATCCTCAACAAAAAAAGGGAAAGGGACGAGTACCTGAAAGCAAAGGAGGAACTCATATCGCAAATTCAGAAGGAGACATACCTTTCGATGGTCACACCGAGGTTTCTCGGACTCATACGGGTGAAGCGTTCGGAAACCATCGATCCCGCGATGGTGAGGGATCCCGAGGTGGAGGCGAAAGGGATGGAGGTTGCGATGGAATACGAGAGGAACGAGGGAAGGGTGCCTGAGGATGTCTCCGAGCAGGACCTCGGGTTCGACATCCGCTCCATGGACGCGGGCGGCAGGGTGAGATACATCGAGGTGAAGGCGAGAGCAGGAAGGGGTGGTGTCGCGCTCACGCAGAACGAATGGTTCAAGGCGCAGCGGTTCGGGAACGATTATTATCTCTATGCGGTCATGAACGCCGTCTCCTCGCCTGAATTATTCATCGTCCAGAACCCTGCAGAGACACTCCCTGTGAAGAAGCGGGTGGAGAGCGTGCGATACCTGATCTCCTACGACGAGATCGAGAAGGAAGGTGGACGATGAACATGAGGGACAGGCGGCTGATCGAGGAGACATTTCCCGTCAAAGAGGTAAGCGTTGAATCGGCAAAAGAGAAGAACATCCGGCACGGGCACATCTCGACGCTGCATATCTGGTGGGCGCGCCGCCCCCTCGCTGCCTCCCGGGCCACTGCCTACGCGGCACTCGTGCCTCCACCGAGTGACGAGATAGAGTGGCAGAAGCAGAGGAACTTCATCATCGACCTCTCGAAGTGGGAGAACAGCAATAACGCGACCCTGATCAGGAGGGCACGGGAGGAGATCCTGAAGGCGAACAACGGAACTCCGCCGAAGGTGCTCGATCCCTTCGCGGGCGGAGGTTCCATCCCGCTCGAGGCGCTCCGCCTCGGCTGCGAGGTGCACGCGAGCGACTACAACCCCGTCGCGGTGCTGATCGAGAAGTGCACCCTCGAGTACCCGCAGAGGTTCGGGCATGCGAAGAGCGGGGAGAGAGGATGGGGAGAGATCGCGGGCGAGCACGAGAATCCCCTCCTGAACGCGGTGAAGAACTGGGGCGAATGGGTGCTCGCCGAGGCAAAGAAGGAGCTCGCGGAGTTCTACCCCCCGGACGAGGACGGTTCCATACCCGTGGGTTATATCTGGGCGCGGACGATTCCCTGCCAGAACCCCTCGTGCGGAGCGGAGATCCCCCTCATGCGCCAGTACTGGCTCGCGAAGAAGGAGAACCGGAAGATCGCGCTCTCTCCATATGCCGAAGGAAACGTGGTGAGGTTCCGTATCGTCGGCGACGGTCACGAGCCGGTACCGGAGGGTTTCGACCCGGAGAAGGGCACGGTCGCCCGTGCCGTCGCGACCTGCCCCTGCTGCGGTTCGACGGTGGACGCGAATACCACACGGCGGCTCTTCCGGGAGGGGAGATCGGGAGAACGGATGGTCGCCGTCGTCCTTCACAAGCCCGGGAGGAGCGGGAAACGATACAGGATCGCGACCGATGGCGACGTGGAGGTCTTCAGGAAGGCGGTGACGTACCTCGAGAAGAAAAAGGAGGAGCTCCGCGAGCGGTGGGGGATGGAGCCGGTGCCGGATGAAAAATTACCTCCCCGGGGTACGCTTGGATTCCGCGTTCAGGGTTATAACCTAAAAACATGGGGCGACCTATTCAATCCCCGCCAGCAGCTCGCGCTCGTCACCTTCGCGGACGCGGTGCGGCGGGCGCACGGGGAGATGCTCGCGGGCGGGATGGAACCGGAGTTCGCGAAGGCGGTGGCGGGGTATCTGGGTATAATGATTGATCGTTTATTGACTTTTTCTTCAACTCTTGCAAGAATAGACAATACTCGAGAGACGATTTCCAATATGTTCAATAGGCAAGCATTAGGCATGATATGGGATTATGCTGAGCTCAATCCATTTAGTGAGGCCACGGGAGATTGGAATTCAGCCTTCGAATGGGTCACTCTTGTCATAAACCACCTTTCTATGATTCCTTTTACCCAAATATCACAGGGATCCCATAATTCATCAACATTCCTCCCCCACCCCGACAACACCTTCGACGCCGTCCTCACCGACCCGCCCTACTACGACAACGTCCCCTACTCCTACCTCTCCGATTTCTTCTACGTCTGGCTGAAGCGCACTCTCGGCGACCTCTACCCCGAGCTCTTCACCACGCCTCTTACACCCAAGGGCGAGGAGATCGTCGCGTATTCCAGCGGCGAAGGAGGTTTCGAGGAGGGGAAGAGACGGTTCGAGGCGCTGCTCCAGCAGTCGTTCCGCGAGATCCACCGCGTGCTGAAACCGGACGGGATCGCGGTGATCGTCTATGCCCACAAGTCCACCTCGGGGTGGGAGACGCTGATCAACTCGCTTCTGGACTCGGGGCTCGTGATCACCGGCGCATGGCCCATCAACACCGAGATGCAGGCGCGTTTGCGTGCGAAGGAGTCCGCTGCCCTTGCCTCCTCGATCTACATCGTCGCCCGGAAGATGGAGCGCGAGAAGGTCGGGTTCTACAACGCGGTCCGGGAGGAGCTGAAGAACCACCTGAACAGAAAACTCGATCGTCTGTGGCAGGAGGGGATCTCGGGTGCGGACTTCTTCATCAGCGCGATCGGTTCCGCGATCGAGGTCTTCGGGAAGTACGAGCAGGTGATGGACTACGAGGGCAGGATCGTGAGGGCGGACCGTCTCCTCGAGGACGTGCGGAAGATCGCGACCGATTACGCGGTCCGGCAGATCCTCCACAACGGCTTTGCAGGGGAGATCTCGGACCTCACGAGGTTCTACGTCCTCTGGCGCTGGGAGTACAGCGAGGCGAGGGTGCACTTCGACGAGGCGAGGAAGCTCGGGCAGAGCTGCGGGATCGACGTCGCGCAGGAGTTCAACCGAGGTGGAGTCGTCAGGAAGGAGAAGGAGTTCGTCCGTGTCATAGGTCCGGAGGAGAGGGATATCGAGGATCTCCAGCAGAGTCGCGAGCTGATCGACGTCCTGCACCTCGTGCTCCTCCTCTGGGAGAAGGGGAAGAGGAACGAGATGACTGACATGCTGAATAAGAGCGGTTACGGGCACAAGGAATCGTTCTTCCGGGTCGCGCAGGCGATCTCGGAGACTCTCCCGATCGACAGCAAAGAGAAGAAGCTCCTCGATGGTTTCCTCGCGGGAAGGGAAAGGTTGAAGGAAGAGATGAAGAAAGCATCAGTTCAGGCGAGGCTGAATCTATGAGACCGTTTCACACGATCGCGATACCGCACGGGGATATCCTCGAGGGGAGACTCACGATGGATGTCTTCGCTGCCGACCTCTGGGAGGTGCACAAAAAGCGAGCTCCCGAGGAGTACCGTGACGCCGATGTCTTCTTCCGGAAGACGTACCTGACGGATGGACTGAAGAACCTCCTGGACGTGGTGGAGAAGAGGTTGAGCGGCAGAGGCGGGGATCCGGTCATCCAGATCCAGACGCCCTTCGGCGGTGGCAAGACGCATGCGCTGATCGCGCTCTACCACAGGGCGAGGAGGCTGGAGGTGAAGACCGCGGTCATCGTGGGGACCGTCCTGAATCCAGAGGAGACCACCCTCTGGGGCACGCTGGAGGATCAGCTCACCGGCCGCATCGATAGATGCGCTGGCAGATCCCCGCCCGGCAGGGATGTGCTCAGGGAGATCCTCTCCGCTCATGCACCAGTACTCATCCTGATGGACGAGGTGTTGGAGTACGTGACGAAGGCATCTGCAATCAAGGTGGGCGAGAGTACGCTCGCTGCCCAGACGATCGCGTTCATGCAGGAGCTGACCGAGTGCGCCGGCATCTGCCGCAATGTCTGCCTCGTCGTCACATTGCCTGCGAGCCTACTCGAGCACTACGATAGGAACGCGGAGTCGCTCTTCCAGCAGCTGCAGAAGGTCTCGGGCAGGGTGGAGAAGATCTACACGCCTGTGCAGGACCACGAGATCACGAGCATCATCAGGCGTCGCCTCTTCACCAGCGTGGACGAAGCGGCATCGAGAGACACCATCGCGCAGTTCATGGGCTATGCGGAGAGGGAGGGTTTGCTGCCCGCAGGAATGGAACCGAGCGAGTACCGCGAGCGTTTTCTGAGCTCGTTTCCCTTCATGCCCGAGGTGGTGGATATGCTCTACCACCGGTGGGGGAGTTTTCCCACGTTCCAGCGCACGCGTGGAGTCCTCCGATTGCTCTCCCTCGTGATCCACGCATTGAAAGAGACGAACGTCCCCTATATCAGCCTCTCGGACTTCGATCTCGGCTCGCAGGAGATCAGACAGGAGCTCCTGAAGCACATAGGTCAGGAGTACAACAGCGTCATCGCCGCCGATATCACCTCGCCCAACTCGGGAGCGAACATCGTGGATACCTCGCTCGGCAGAGCGTATCAAGGCCTCACCCTCGGGAAGCGGACGACAACGACGATCTTCATGTATTCGTTCTCCGGCGGTGGAGAACGTGGTGCGACGATAGGGGAAGTAAAGAGATCCGCCACCACGCTGAACAACCCCTCGAGCGTGATCATGGAGGCGCTCGAGCTGCTCAAGCAGAAGCTCTTCTACCTGCAGGTGACCGGAGACCGGTTCTACTTCAGGAATCAGCCGAACCTGAACCGGATCGTCCTGAACAAGATGGAGAACATCACCCTGAGGGAGATGAACGAGGCGGAGAAGAAACTCCTCTCCGAGAACCTCTCGAAGAACCGGCTGCAGGTGTACCTCTGGGTGGAGAACAGCGCGGATATTCCTGACAATGAGGAGCTGAAACTGATCCTCCTCCCGACAGAGAACATGGGGTCCATCGAGAAGATCAGGGCATCCAAGGGCAATACCCCGCGCGTGAACAAGAACACGATCTTCTTCCTGTACCCACAGGAGAGCGAACGCGTCGCCTTCACCAATGCGATGAAGAGATCCCTCGCCATCGAGAAGATACTCAATGACAAGGAGCTGGGGATCACGGAGGAGCAGAGGAGGGAGCTGGTAAAAGAGCACAAGATCGCGCAGGATGTAGCGAGGGAGATGCTCTATCGATTGTATCAGGTGCTCTCAGTTCCTGCAAAGGAGCCGTATCCGATCGGCATTCCCACCTTCGGTGATCGGAAGATGCTCGACATGCGTGTGTATGACGAGCTCCGCACCGCAAGCGAGATCCTCGAGAGCGTATCGCCCCTGTTTCTGAGACAAAAATATCTCTCGAACAACAGTTCGGTCCCGACCCTGCAGATATATCAGGCGACACTCAGAACACCGGGCGAACCAAGGCTGATATCGAAGAATGTTCTGATCGATGCGATCAACAAGGGTGTGAGGGACGGGCTCTTCGGACTGGGTTACTCTGAAAAGGACAGGCCCGAGTGCAAATATTTCAAGATTAATCCTGAAGTGACGATATCCGAGGGTGAGATCCTCATCGATGCATCGATCTGCGCGGATACAACCATAAAATATCCGGATACATCATCGACTTTGATCACACCCCCACTTCCGATTGCACCATCACCTCCGATCACACCATCGGCGAAGGTGATGAAGGAAATCATCCTTCAATTCGAGATACCGCAGGGGAAAGCTTCGGACATCATGCGAATGGTGAATTACATCACATCGAAATTCAGGAGTATCACCCTTACCCTGGAGGCGAGGGAGGGTGAGATCACAGAGCAGGAATATAAGGACAGGATTATGGAGGCATTCGAGCAGATGGGGATAAGGGTAGGGGGTAGGAATTGACCGGCGCCCCTATTTGAAATTATTTTATCGAAGTTGTACATATAACGATTTTTTGGCTCTGTAGAAACACACATGATTTGAAGACTCAAGCATACCGGGAGGACATCCCAAAACTATAAGTCCCTTGCGAACCCTCAGCCCCGGTCATGGCCT
>JASEFH010000037.1 GCA_030019205.1 Methanomicrobiales archaeon | reverse complement strand
GTCAAAGGTGCAGTTGCAGCGGCTGGCGGAATGGTGAAATGCGGAGGGGGCTATAAATGATATCCCAATGTTGAGGTAGGTGCCACCTGGGGGACATATCTGTGTCAGATACAACCTTCTGATATTGATACTCAGCAATTGCCACGGCAATCCTTTCTAACATTATACTCTCGTCTTCGGTTAATTTGATATCCTGATTTTCAAGATCAAAATTAACGTGGATGAAATTTCCCTCCTTTTCGAACTCTACTGGATACTTCTTCCAAAGTTGCTTCATGAATTCAACCATATGCTCTTTTTCACTATCTGCAACGCGAAACTCATCGATCCAATCTAGCACGACTTCCTGTTCAGGTTTGCCTGCTGCCAATAAAATCCAGTGTGGTGTTGAGTTCTTAATATCCTCACTAACATCTATGAGTTCGACGTTGACTGGCACTTCTTTCCCCTTTTCCTCAAGGGGTTGAGGTTGGAGAATTTGATCTTGCATAGCCGTCACTGGTATAACCACCGAGCACATCAGTAGCAATACCCAAAAAACGGGATAGAACCGTATTTTTTTTAAGGAATTTCATATCCTGTACCTCCTTTTCTTCGTGTTCACGGAGGCACGACACAATGCTTTTACGATCTAAGAGCACACATTGTCATGCCCACGGACAGCAGCGGGGTTCTCCTATCCGGCTAAGATGCGTGAACCCCGTACTACACTGAAACCTTTACCTTTACAGTATAAGAGATTTGTGTGCAGCGTATCTACACGTTAATCTATACGTTGGGATATTGAAGCGAATGCCGCATTATTATTGATAAAATTGGATTTTATTGATAAATTGGGTTTCCTTTTCCTGTATAAATACCAATACCATGTAAGGCACATATGGTAAGGATTACATAAAAAAGAGTCCATAAAAATTACATAATTCGTTTGAGTCGTACGGAGCTGCATGAAAGATAGATGGCTGATTATTCTGGTGGCGGTCGTGGTGGTAGTTATAGCTGTCAGGCCCTTCCTGCTCTCCGATAAACCAGAGGTCGACTACGATGACCGCGAGCTCTATCTGCCCTCAGAACCGTACAATCCCCATATCGTCCAGCTTCTGGAAATCATGATGGACGAGATGCAGTTTGATAATGCATCGGCGATATTCAGACGACTATCCATGGACATAGATCCCAACGGGACAATAACGTCGATCCATCTCGATGTCTATGCAAAAAATATGAGCGAACAATGGGGGTATTACCGAGCATACGTCGATGCGCACTCTCAGATTTTTCTATCTTCCCAGCCGATCGATCTTGTTCGTCCGGGACGGCATCCATATGACATTGCAATAAATGTCGATCAGATACCATTTCCGAGTATTTTGTCCGGCAATCAGGATAAAAGAGTCTTCATTTCTACCCATGCAGACAATAAAGAATACCAAAATACGTATGGGAACATCTACGTGCTCAAAGACGGCGTGATAGTTCCTATTGAAAAGATCGCGTTCACGAACAATGTTACCTGGTATAGTATTGAGATAGCTCCGTATTATAAACCGAATTCGAACGCTTCGATACCGTCTCCTTCCGACGGATCGGCCCTGGCCTGCGAAGAAAATCCGGAGTGCACGATCATTTTTACTCAAAGCGACCTCGCTATGGCGACTGCTGTCGAATATGCATAATCTTTCATTCGGCTTCCATCGCGATGAGATTTATTCCACATTTCAGATTATGTCTGAAATTAAGAAATAATTTTTAGTATCGAGTGTTTCTAGTTGACTGATCATGAATATTGACACGGCTAATTCATAATGCAAAGGATAATTTCCCAATTCCAGATTGATTTTTACATCTACACATGATGCGCTGATTATTAATGTCTGGATAATTGTCATCTAAATCGAGTTAAATTTACACATGAAGTAACGTGTAGATGCAGTGGAGAGAAAACTTAAGAGAAGGTCTCATAAAAAATTGTGAAGGTGAAGGTATGAAGAAGTTCACCTTTGGAATTATTGTGCTGCTTGCAGTATCCATGTTCGTGCCGATCGTATCGGCAGGCGAGCAGAATGACGGATCTGCGTCCCGTTCAAGTGAAACCGGACTGCCAGATCTGGGAATAGAAGCTCTGTACTTACTTACGCAGGGTCAGACCAGATACCATTACTACTCGGTTTCCCCAGGAACTGCATCGATGAACGTCGTTGTCGAATGGGACTTTGTTGATAACTCACTCACGTTGACCATCTATGCCCCTAACGGAGGACCGGTCTATGGTCCGTATCGTGATGGAGACGATTACTGGCTGCATGCTGATATTTTGAGAACCATATCGAATCCCGGCAACTATCCTGGCACATGGACCTTCAAGGTATACGGAGAGCGGGTAGCAGGGACGGAGTATTACTATTTTTCTGTAGATTGAATCCCTTTTTTCAATGGGATCTTGAATAAGGTCCCTTTTTTAAGAGAGAAAAGATTCGACTGAGAATTTAGTATTTAAACGCCGGAAATCGCCAATTTTCTTTAATATCGTCAACATCCACCTGACTGTTTAAATTCATCGGAGCGGTGAATCCTATCAACAACAAATAATATTTTGCTGCAACCTGAGAATTAGTTATTGACAATGGTATACCTTCTCCGCAGTCGAGGATCTCAAAGCGTTTACAGATCTTTGAAATCTTCTATCTGCTTCATAAAGATAACTTCTCCCATGATGATAAGGAGGGTAAAATAAATGAGGTGGAAGGTGTTTTTGCTCGTTTTTTTCATGGGCACAATGTGCCTCATTGCCTATGAATATGCCAGCACAGACGATACACGGTCTTCATCCGTTAATTTCCCTGCGAGCGAGATCGACAATACGTATCCTGCTACGATTCTAAATCCACCAATCCATGCCATGCTATTTGATCTGTTATCGTCTCTTTCTGCCGTTATTCCCCTTCCATTCGAAATAATCGCGTCTATCGGTTTGTGGTCGTATCTTGGATACAGGAGAGTATTCAGGAAGAACACATTGGAAAATGAAAATCGGTTGAAAATATACGAAACAATAAAAAATCAGCCTGGGATGCATGTCAGTGCGATATCTCAGGAAACTGGATTGAACAGTGGCACTGTACAGTATCACCTCAAAATATTGCAGGTAACCGGTAAAGTGATTTCCCATCGAGAACGAGGACTCAAGCGATATTACAGAAATGTCGGGGGAATCCCGCCTGGAACGAATACCAATGAAAATCATCTCGATAATGACACTGAAAAGGCTATTGTCAATCTGCTTATCCGAAATCCGGGACTATCACGAAAGGATATCGCCACAATGATCGACATATCCGGCCCATCCGTGACCTGGCATATGGCGCGGCTGCATAAAGCGCAGCTGGTGCGCATCGAGAAAGATGGAAAGTACAAGAGGTACTATAGCAATCCAAGGGAAGCTGAAGAGGTTCTCGATGAACCTCTAACAGGAGTCATGAAGACATCTTCCTGTGAGATAATGAGTTAATGCAGGTCATCACCTGGATCCTTTTAACAGATAACGGGAAAATGTATCCTGCCATAAAGAGCAGAATCATCCGACACGGTATTAATCGATCCCTGGTGTTCCACATCCTGTAGAGTCCTGAAGATTACACATCCAATCTTCAGACACCAATCGTAACTCATCCCCCCTCAATATTTTCTCTCCTCCAGCCTCTCTAAAAGCTGCCTGGTCGCGTGGATATCCTGCCAAGAGATTCGACTGCCCTTTTTAGGATCGATCAGTCCACGATCTGCTCACTCGCATTGCATGGTCGCTCTTGTTATCAATCTCTACCGAATCGCGTTACGAGCAGCGAAGGCAAGTGCTAGGAGCAGGATGCCGACGATCATGAGCAGCCACTGGTAGGTGAGCAGCCCATACACAATGACACCAGCTGTCAATATCACAAACAGAATACGGCTATTTCGGGGATTCATGGCATATAAACTCCTTTGAAGGCGGAAGGCGTTTTCCGGCGTAAACTATGCAACCCGGCGTTACACTTACCTTTTCCTTGACAATATAAATGATTTATGTGCAGATCGTCTACACGTTGGAAGATTCGATGCGAAAAAAGGAGCCGATATTAAGTGGTCAATCGAACGGCATTCTGTATCGACTGCGTTAATACTGTTTGATTGGTCCTGAGGGATTCACCGAGTTATCCACGCAGTCACGATGTAGCAGATCCCAAGGAGGGGCATGCCAACAAGGAGATAGTACGGCAGCAGGCCATTAAAAAGCACGAAAGAAGTATGGACCGCAGCTGACTGCAACAGCAGGATGAGAAGGTATGCCGCATACACGCTGACGCCTGCAGAGACCATAGAAAAAATCGTCGTCTTCTTTCTTTGGTGTGCTGGGAAGGATAGAAACGCTGCGACTGATGCCGGTGCCAGCAGTAGCAAGGCCGTCCAGAATGTACTGACACTCTGAAGGTCTGTGACGCTGGATAAAAGGGTATCCAGGATCGGTGAAGCCGTGAAGGCCAATAGAACAATGACAAGCGGAACTCCAAGATACCACCGATCCGATTCTGTCCGCACCTCCTTAACGACGTAAAACGATCCCATTAACGCGATGAATCCGATTACAAAGGGTATCCCTATCACAAAAGGACAGAACACCGCTGCTGTCAAGATCAGCCCCACCGACTTCGCATTCATTGCTGCCCGGCTCCGTAAAAAGTGCAGATTATTCTGTCAGTGAGGAGATGTTCCATTGCCGTCTGTCGCGATCACGATATACTTTCCGATTCTATAGAGGATCTCTCTCTGTTCGTCCTGGGTCAGTTCGGATTTTCCTGCAAAGATCGTCTGGGCTTCAGAGATGAGTGCATCCCTCTCTTTCTCGGAGAGATCGGTCATGACCGTTTTCAGGTATTTCCAATCCTCCTCTCTCAACGGCCCATTGGGAGGAGGTGTAGCCGTCGGCACGTATGCTGGAACTTCAAATTTTGGCAGTTCGGAGAGCTCTATGCCTTCGATTGGAACATCGTCTGCTGTAACAGATACGATAGTCCCATCGGCTTGAAGAATGATGGTCCTCGTTGCCGTTTGGTCATCGCTCACATTCAGTTTCTCTATCGGCTTCATTCCCACATCTGTACATGCTGCGGGCATCACTATCACGGCTATCAACAATAGTGCCAGAAGCACGGAGAACATCCGCGTTTTTAGACTGCTTTTCACGATCTCTACCTCCACATTCGGATTTTCACGGAGGCATGACGGTATCCTTATTTAAGCAAAAGATGAAACATATCATGCCTGCGAGCAGCAGCGGGGTTCTCCAATCTGGTCAGGATGGTGTGAACCCCGTGCTACACTGAAGCCTTTGCTTTTCCTCTACTAACGTCATCTGTCGAATTCATCTCCGCTCGTGGAGGAGAGTACGGTACGAATTCGGTATCAGTCGTGCGATATGCGTTTATGTACGGGGGATCGAGGATGAACCGTCTCAATCCTGCCTTCCCCACTCATCGAGGGGGATGCAGATCTTCGAGCTGAGTAGAGAAGGGTCGGCGCGACCCGATCGACTATTCTTACGAATAACAGCAAAAGGAGCTAATGACGGGAACTCATCATTTCTCAACAACCGACAGAATTCGGTTCTGTCGGACAATCTGTAAGATCAATCGAATGCCCCCTCCATATCGATTATCGAATAGGAGGGATAGAGGTAGAAGATCGTCGTTTGGTTATAGACCATCGCAACTCTGTTATTGTAGTGATCGAACACCCAGACCGTACGTGAGGATTTCTCCATCGCCTGATGGTAATCCTCTGGCAGAGGTCCTGAAACAGGCCCCGAAATCCACCCTGGAGCACCGCAGTATCCCTCTAAGGTCTTCCACTGCACTTCGTCAACAACAATGAAGAACGACAAGCCCTCGTTTCGAAATTCCACATCAACAGTGGTTAGAGTGGGATCGTGTTCGTCGGTTGCCCGGCGGATCGACGTGATATTCCAGCCATTCTCAAGCAGGATTCCCGTACGTTGATCGTCAAGCAGAATCTCGATGACCGACGTGACGTTAGCCGTGATATTCTTCGGATCCTGGACCTCGATTGCAGAGATGTTCAGAGGGATCGAACGATTTCCCTGCTCGTAGAAGAGGATTGCGGCTGGAGAAGTGTTTTCCGGCGTATTGTCAGGGATACCGCGAGAATCCGTACATCCGGATCCCATCGCAAGAATCACGCAGAATAAAAAAACAATAGTCGTTGTTTTCATTTCACACCCTCAATTATAGGTGTTGAGCCTCACCCGCGACGGATCCTGAATGATGTCAACCCAGCAGTACTGCATGATGACATAGGGAATATATGGTGAATACCAGGATTCAAGGTCAACACTCATCGGGGTCCCATAACTCAAATACGACATATCATAAAAGAGTGTATCGCCCGGCACATCCGTATTATCGTCGACATTCCATCCTTCTAAAACGCAGGAAGTCAAACAATTGTTTTGTGGCAGCATGCAGTTCGTCGATAGTGAACTGTACTGGCCGCTCGTTTGATCATAGATCGTGATAGACCATAGCTGTAAAGAACTACTCCAATAAATCCGGCCTCTCATTGTATGCCCGGATGCGGAGGTAAACATAGGCCCAACAAAGCTATCAGCAGGATCTGTCGTATCACAAGCCCACGCCTGTCCTTGCCATTGCTGTGTTGATCCATTATAGCCCAATACTGGTTGCAGTAAATATGTCTTCGATCCTCCAACACCCAGTATGCCATTAAAGAGGTATATTTGCTCAGAACTTTCTAAGGACGGCGGGCTGGACGGTACTGTCCAGTATGCTTGATATTCGGTGATATAATTCAGATAATCTTCTGCGGATTCTATCCAATCATTTCCTACCCATAATAATGCCACCTCTTTTTGATAAGAGGATGCATGCCCATCGATCACGAGAAGGAGGAGTTCTCCAGCTGAGTCAAGGACATAGATCTTGCCCTCATGATGATAGACTCTTGAATCATTCGGAAGCTGATGTACGTACGTGCAGGCTTTTTCAATACTGGCAGGCGTGGGTGCTTTTCCGGAACCATCATCGCTGATGGAAAGCAACTGGTCGCCATAACTATCGAAGACCTGCGTAATTCCTTCTGTCGTATGGACGATAATCGAACCGAGCGGTATCCCGTAGGTCCAGCTCTCAGTAATACCTCGTTCTTGCTGCGGGCTCAATGCTCCGGAGATCGTAATCGTTTCGATCGATGGATCGATGTTCAATTCTGGAATCGCATATCGATTGAAATCGATTCCTGTACTATTCTCTTCAACAGCGCTCACTGCGGGAACTGTGACCGAAACCATCATCAATACAATGACGAGCACGGAGAGCCCTGTCAATCCTTTTCGTGTCATGGTCTTTCCTCCAGTTCAAATTTCAGAAGGCATGACGAAAAGGCTTATACTTGCGAAAGCGATATTCATCATGCCTACGGGCAGCAACGGGGTTCTCCTATCCGGCTAAGATACTGTGAACCCCGTGCTACACGGAAACCTTTACCTTCACAATATTAGAGATTTGTGTATAGATCGTCTACATATCCGCGCAAAAGCTCGCATCGCTACTACGTGTGATCGATTCCAATGAATCATAGTCGATTCGGAACAATAATTTATCTAAAAGATGTGAATCCAAGTCCCACTGCTTCATCAAAAATATTTTGACCCATAAGCGACTGGTTCATTGGAGGCAAACTGCAACGCGAATATACCATCATCGCCATGGTTCGAATAATCGAATAGTTGTTTGTCAATCCACACGCTGATCATCACAGTTGCTTCGGCGGTATAACGAATTTTTTGTCATACCGTTACCCTAAATATTCTCTATCCATGGACAAGTACCTTCCGGGATTGGTTGCCCATTTTAGTAGATACGATGAAGCTGAATCCTGGCATCCTGAGGGGTGTCTTCCGTAGAAACCGGCACTCACGACCTTCGTCCATCTCTTCATCCATAGATCCTTCAGGCCAATGGTCTTCGGTATTTTTTTAAAGTTACTTTAGATAGGCCAGATACTTCAACAGCCCATGCACAAACCGTTCGATAGCATGGGCAATACAGGAGAATCCCTAATGCCGTTATACTTTTTCAATGCATTTTATCGAGAAATGTTCCTGCACTCTCGGATTTTCCTTGACTTCTAGGTGAGGATCAAGAGGCCTAGTTTCCGAGGGGTAAAGACTGGTCGATTTTTCCGAAGGGATTAACCGCGTGAATGTGCCGGTGACGATTACTCGATCCCCATTGTTGATGAGGCCAACAGCAGGAAAACCTCCTTCGATGGAGTCGTACCATACCATCAGGGATTCGCCACCGGAAGCCAGGCGAAAACAGGGGCAGGAATACACGCCTCTATCTCCGACCCTCCCGGACAGTCTTACTTCCGAATCGTACACGGGACTATTAAGGAATTCGGATACAGTAACGGTGCCTTCGGGCGGGCTTACTGTGAAAATGTCGCAAGCGATATGCCCTGCGATGAGTACCATAACACTGGCTAAGAGAAGAATGAAAGTAAATATTTTCCATCTATTCCCCGAATCCATTGAAATTTGCATGCTATGAACAGGAAACATGTTCTGACAAACAGGTAAAATTCTTCTGCTTTGTTCGCCTAATCGTTTACCCCGTTATTCCCTCTTCCTGAAAAATATTTTGAGAACCGTTCCTCTATTCTTGAACGACGGTTCGGGCAGAGTTTCGCGAAATGCCTCTCTCCGTAGTTATGATCCTGGTCGGGGTCCGATATACGTGGGAATGCACCGTATCTCAAAGTACCTCCCCCTGTATTCGTATAATTTCAGATGAGACAAACACTCCGCCCTGGAATATTCTTCAAGGCAGAGATCGAAGGCCCAGAACTCTCCCGAATACTGCTGTACTTCACGAATATATCGCCTGCCATCTCGCCATTCAACCGTAGTGGCATCTGCTTCCTCCATCGCCCGCTTATACTCCGGATGATCCTCAAGATCCGCATCCGTGAGATGGATTACGAGAGCATCTTTTGTGTAACTCTGGTTATACTCGATGATAAAACACCGAAACAGCGTATCATTTGCCGATTGATTGTCTACTGCTACCGAATCTCTCTGCTGCGTACCGATACTATAGGCTAGATAGGTGCCGACAGCCCCAAGAACAAGGAGAATGCACACGATTACAGCTTTTCTTTTGCTAATTTCTGGCAATTTCATCGAATGGGTTCACATCCCTGTAGATGTTCCTGGTGAATTGAAACCTTTGCTTTAGCTGTATTTGTGATTTCTGTGCCGATCGGCTACATGTGGATCATCTACGTATCAGGAAACGGTTAATGGACAGCGGCACTGTATTGCGGGAGGAGTTTCGGGAGAGATGACGATTCAGAAACGCAAGAGCAGCGGGACCCTCTGGAACGAACAGGCCGACTTCTCGATATTGAGTACGTCTCAGAAGGCCTCCTCTTTTCAATAAGGTTAGGGGCGCAAGGTATACAATTATCGTTCTTTTTATCTACCAAACGGTGATCGTACCCCGAATGGACTTATTGCCCTTCTATCGCTTGATATAACTTCATCGATATTGGAATAGTCCGCGAATCGTTGGATAGCCTCAGTAATAATATCTTCCACCAAGGATAACATAACCTCCATCATCCGTCTGCAGGACTTCATGGATAACATTCGACGTCCGGCCCGGAGTGGAGACCCAGGGAATCGTAATATTCCACTGCGCATCCCCGGAACTGTCTACTTTTCTTACCGCCAGATCCAGATT
>JASEFH010000036.1 GCA_030019205.1 Methanomicrobiales archaeon | reverse complement strand
TCTAGGTTGGATCCAGGGCCAATTCAATTTTACAGAACTTTCGTTACGCTACCCTCAAGATCGCGAGATAACAAAGACCTTCCCTGTAACAATCCCTGTCCTGCAGTCTCGCTCGGGCACACGGCAAATCCGAATGCACCCCGGATGAATCGTGGCTTGGATCCCGGGATTGTTCCAGGCTGGTTGGTCACTTACGTTCCGAATACGCCCGGCCCCGAATGGACCTTTTTATCTCTTCCAAAGACGATACCCTAACCACAGGAGTATATCGTATCTATGAAGCTCTCGGTGAAGATGCTGGATATCGCCAGGCGCGGCGTGCTGCTCAACATCTCCGACGCCCGCACCCTGGGCGTCCTCGACGGGGACCGGGTGCAGGTGACGCAGGAGGCGATCGGCCAGTCGGTGACGGCGCTCGTGGAGACCACCTCCACCATGATCGAGCCCGGCACCGTCGGGCTCTACAGCCTCACCTGCGGACGCGCCTGCCCGCAGGACGGCACGCTGATCGAGGTCCGGGAGGCAGCCCGCCCGGTCTCCCTCGAGTACATCCGCAAGAAGATGGATGGCGGCAAACTGACCAAGGAGGAGACCGCCGCCATCGTGAAAGACGTGGTGGAGGACAACCTCTCCCCCCTGGAGGTCTCCGCCTACGTGACCGCCTCCTACATCAACGGCCTGGACATGGACGAGGTGGAGCAGCTCACCCGCTCCATGGTGGAGACCGGCGAGCAGATCAGGTTCACCTCCCGCCCGATCGTGGACAAGCACTCCATCGGCGGTGTGCCCGGCAACAAGATCACTCTCCTCGTGGTGCCGATCATCGCGGCGAGCGGCCTCAAGATCCCCAAGACGAGCTCCCGGGCGATCACGGGCGCCGGGGGCACCGCCGACCTGATGGAGGTGCTCGCACCGGTGGACTTCACGGCATCCGAGGTGCACGAGATGACGATGAAGGTGGGCGGCGTGATCGTCTGGGGCGGCGCGACCAACATCGCGCCCGCGGACGACCGCTTCATCATGGTCGAGTACCCCTTCCGGATCGACGCCCGGGGGCAGATGCTCGCCAGCGTGATGGCCAAGAAGAAGGCGGTGGGTGCGGATCTGGTGGCGATCGACATTCCCGTCGGCCAGAATACGAAGGTGCCCAACGCCCAGGAGGGGCGCAAGCTGGCCCGGGAGTTCATCGAGCTCGGGGAGCGACTGAACATGCGGGTGGAGTGCGCCCTGACCTACGGCGAGTCCCCGGTAGGGCATGCCATCGGGCCGAAGCTGGAGGTCGCCGAGGCGCTGCGCATCCTGGAAGGGGGGACGACCCCCACCTCGCTCCTCCAGAAGAGTCTCTCGATCGCCGGGATCCTTCTGGAGATGGCGGGCAAGGCGCCGCGGGGGAGCGGCTACGACGCGGCCGAAGAGATCCTCCGCAGCGGGAGGGCGCTGGAGAAGTTCCGGCAGATCATCGAGATACAGGGCGGCAACCCTGCCGTGAAGGCGGAGGAGATCGTCCCCGGCAAGCACCAGTTCGTGGTGAACGCCCCGATCTCGGGCTACATCGTGGAGCTGAACAACCGTGCCCTGATCAGCATCGCGCGGGCGGCGGGAGCGCCCTCGGACCCGGGAGCTGGCATCTACATCCACGCCAAGAAGGGGACACGGGTGCAGAAGGGCGAACCCATATTCACCATCTACGCCGACCGGAGCTGGCACCTCCAGAAGGCGATCGAGACCGGCCGCAACCTGATGCCGGTGGTGGTGGAGGGGATGCTGCTCGACCGCATACCCTCCAATCACTGGATCTAGATCGATTGCCTCAAGTCCCTGCAGGTATACCGGAATTCATGCAGGTATACCGCCCGCTTCTCATCCTTTTCAGCGTTATTCTGCTGGTAGCCAGCGTTCAGGCCACGGACCTGACCATATCGGTGCGCGACGACGCCACCGACGCCCCGGTGCTCGATGCATCGGTGTACATCGACGGCGAGTTCGCGGGAAGGACCGATAGCGGCGGGGAGGTCTCCTACTCGCATGCGAAGACCGCCAGCCTCCACGTGCGGGTGAGCCGCTCGGGATACGAAGAGTGGACCGGGCTTGTCAGCCCCACGCAGAGCGCCCTCTCGGTCGAGCTCTCCCGCAAGAGCGAGACCCTGACCGTCAGCCTCTACGACGGATCGACCCTCCAGGGCGTGTCCGGTGCGCTGGTGACCGTGCGGAACGAGAATTTCACCGCGTCGCAGGTGACCGACAGCAGCGGGAAGGCCGTCTTCACGGTGGAGACCCAGAACACCTACACGGTCGAGGTGAAGGCGTCCCACTACGACACGCTCTTCCGCACCGTCCAGGTCGGCGAGGCTGCCCGGAACGTGCAGTACTGGCTCTTCCGCAGCGACCAGTTCGTGCTCCAGGTGGTGGATGCGGCGACGCAGAAGCCGATCTCCGGCGCGAACGTGACCGTCGGCGGGAGGGGGGTGGGCGCCACCGACGCGAACGGCAGGCTGGCGTTCAACCTCGACCGCGAGCAGAAGTACAGCATCCGGGTGGAGAAGGAGAACTACCAGACCTACAGCCAGGAGCGGCTGATCGGCGCCGACGAGGCGGTGCTCACGATCCCGCTCTCGAAGTCCACGTATCCGCTGTTCGTCTCCGCGTTCGATGCCTCCCGCCGCCCGGTCGAGGGCGCCGAGGTCTACATCAACGGCACCTACCAGGGCAGGACGGATGCCTACGGCAGACTGGGGATCTCCAGCGTGGAGGCCGGACCGCACCTGATCGAGGTGAAGTGTGCGGGCTATGACGACTGGAGCGAGGTGCGGGAGCTGGCAAAGGGCGGAGAGGATATCGTCGCTTCGCTCGTGAACAGCCAGGCCAATGTGCGGATCGTTGTCGAGGATGCGGATCACCACATCCTCGCCGGCGCCGCGGTCTCCATCGACGGGGCCGCTGCCGGGACCACGAATGACCTCGGCAGCTACACGACCCGACTCGAGACGGCTGGAACCTACAACTTCACCGCCGCACTCGAAGGGTATCGCCCGGCCTCGGTGCAGGGCGAGATCCCGTTCGGCGCCTCGGACCACACTATCACGATCGTCCTGGAGAGGGAGTTCGACGTGACGGTGCTGCTGGCCGGGCTGATCGGGCTCGTCGCCCTGGGCGTGGTGTACGTCGGGGTGCGGAAGATCTACGGCGATAAGAAGGGCAGGCGGCCCCGTCGGCGACTGGGCTGATGCGGGGGGCGAGGTGCAGGCAGCAGTAAATTTTTCATTTATCACTATTTTTATTAGCAGCAATGTATTCCAGTTAAATTTCAATTTAGAGCAATTAATGCACCTTAAATATGCATCCAGTCCGTTATTCCAGAGATACCCGGTTTAAAGAAAGCAAATTAATAAATATAGGATTATCTGAATATATCCATATACTGGAAGGTGGGTGATGTGTCAGTCAATAAGATCGTCTTTGTAGCTATCGCATGTGCGCTGCTGGTCACTGCATGTTCTGCTCTTACGTCTGCAGATATCCAGATCGAGCCGGAAAAGTCGCAGCTTACGGCGGATGGCGTGGACAACACGACGATCAGAATTGCCGTCAGCAACTACACGAGCCCGTTGAGCGGGCAGATCGTACTGGATAACCCTGCGATGGGAAAGGTTGCTCCATCGTCGTTTTCACTGAGTCCTGCGTATGCCACGTTTACTGCCAACAAAACAAGCGGAAAAGCAAAGATATTTGTAAATGTCACGGACGGCGTTTCGGATTTCGCCTCCAGTGAGACAACGATCGACCTAGTTCACGGAGAAGCGTACCGGATTGCCGATCTGCACTACGAGCAGGAGATCGTGGTGAACGACACGACTCCCATCCGGGTGCGCGTCGTGGACAAGTTCAACAATCCGGTGATGAACTCCAATTTCACGTTTACCGTATCGTCGCCGAAGGGGAATGCCCGGTTTGTCGGCAGCGGGGGCGTGTTCGATAAGAGCATCACCGATGCAGACGGGTATGCTGCCGTTGATCTGCACGTGGATACCGTTGCCGGCGATAACATCGTACTGATCGATGCTCCAGCCGGGGTGGACGATCGCTGGATCGACATCATCACCCACGGCTCAGACCCTGTCTCTATCGAGCCGACCTACGATCCCGACCCTTCGATCCTGCCAGCGGATAACCACCATACGCTTGAGGCGACCTACGTGCTCCGGGATCGGTGGTCGAATCCGTCCCCGAACCAAAAAATTGAGATAACAACAACACTTGGAGAGAGGGCGTCTCTAACAACCGATTCCATGGGCCGCGCGATGATGCGCTACGGCCCGAAGAGGAGCACGGGAACTCTCAACATCACTGCCACGGTGATGGACAATACCAGTATCACGTGCACCCAGAGGGTGGAGTTCACCAGCAGCGATCCTGCGTCTCTGCTGCTCACGGCCAGTCCCGACAACATGCAGAGCCTCGACCTGAATGATGCTACGACCTCGGAGATCCGGGCCCGGCTGGTCGATCGCGCCGGTCACCCGATTCGAGGAGAGGAGGTGTCGTTCTCTATCGAGAATATCGAGGCGGGCAACTTTACCCAGACGGAAATGCCGAAGTTCTCCAACGGACAATTGACAGACACAAATACGACGGGAGACGATGGCTATGCGAGCGTCCCCTTCATACCCGGGAGATTTGCCGTAGAGGGGGAGGAGGGGTATCTTCCCGATGCGATTGCATCCTGCGTCGTGAGAGCGACCTGGAACGATCTCTCCGAACCGACGACCCTGACCTGGAGGAATTACCTCTACCTCCGGGTCGAGACAGATGTATCTAAAACCGTAATCAACAGCACCGACCCGTACTTCGATGTGACCGTCAGGCTGATCGGAGACGGGCCGGAACTGAAAGAAAAGATACCGATTGATGTGGTGCTGTGCACCGACCGATCGGGGAGCATGCTGAAGGACTACCCGGACAGGATGATCCCGGTGATGGATGCATCCTATGCATTCGTCACAACGATGGATGTGGGCCCTGCTGAAGACCATATCGGACTCGTTTCATTCGGGACAGAAGGATGGGCAAAAATTGCACCCACGAGGAGTTATAGTAGTTGGAATTGGAATAATATTTATGGAGGCCAGACCGGCAGCTCGCCCCTGAGTAACAATCCCGGCTGGTGGTGGGTAGGAAGGGACAATTACTATGATTGTACACCCAGCAGCTATAGTAGTTCTTCGAACCATCACCAATATGTACTCGCACATTATCCTGAAAATCCCAAGGATTACGATGACTATGCAGTTGTGGAGCAGCATCTCTCATCCTCAACATCAACGATCAATACATCCATCAATGGAATGGTCCCCTCCGGCGGTACACCCCTTCGATTCGGTGTTTATAAAGCGATCAATGAGATAATTGCGAACGGAAGAGATTCTTCATCTACAGTAAGAGCCATCATCGTCCTCTCGGACGGCGACTACAATTATTACGGCGATCCACTGGCAAGGGGCACGGGTTCGACGAATTCCGTGACATCTTATGGTGACCTGACGAGAAATTACTATAGATTTACAGGCCTCGGATCAGGACAATCCAGTAACCAGAACATGTCGAATTACGCTAGAAATAACAATATTAGCATCTATTCCATCGGGTATGCGGATGATATTTCGGATGATGGAAAAGAGACGCTTCGCATCCTTGCAGAGGGTACGGGCGGCAAGTACTACGATGGAAGTGCAACTGATATTGCAGATGTTTACGAATCAATTGCCGGAGAATTGCAGAAACAAGCGACCATAAATACCAGGATGCACCTGAATCTGGTCTCGAATATCACGAATCCCGGGGCTTCCTGGAGTTCGACGCAGGGGCTGCTGGAATACATCTTCATCGATGGGTATTCCACGTACTGGAGGCACTATAACTGGACAGATGACCCGTATGAACCAGCGACGGTCTTCAGATATGGCATGCTCAATCAAACGAATGAATGGAGGAACTCCCAGACGCTGACCTTCGACGAGAGCGTCATCGGCACGATGCGGAGAAAGGAGACGTGGGAGGCGAGGTTCAGGCTGAAGGTCAACGGATCCGTGAACGAGACGCTGGGATTCAGCCTCTTCGGGCCGAACTCGAATATCGTGGTGAACGGCACGGAGACAGAGATCATCAGGCCCCCGAACGCCGATATCACCTATATACCGAATATGAGCGTCATCGATCCACTCAGTGGAGATATCGATATCACCTTGCATGAACAGGATGATAGTGCTCCGCTCCCCAGGGAGTATCTCAACCTGACCTGGGACCTTGAGTACTCCGGTGCTGCCAACGATACTGTCCGTAAACTGTATTATAGAAAGAATGGCACCAGCTCCTGGGAACTCGTGGCGCTTTGGACCGAGAACGTCGCTGATAGGAAGAATGGCGACCCGCCATGGACCTGGCCCGACGAGACCTACAGCCTCGATCTGCGCAATCTGCCGAGTCCATCTATCTGCTACCCACCAACAATGGCCGAGACCTGGGTGATCGACATTCGGGTGGTGGCGGAGGCCTCTGGCGCAGGAAGAGATGAAGACATCAAGCCGTTTGCCGTTCCCTGTATGCCGAAAGATTATATTAAAATTGAATAACTTTTCTCGCTTTTCCATCGGAAATATCGTTTCTCCATCGATCCGTCCTGCACCCTCGAGCGCCGTAGACCAGATCGGTTCCCGACGAACAAGGTCTTTATATAGGACAATATCGGGCAAGAACGGAGAGAGAAATTAATATTCATTTTTCTATAAATATCATTCTATCATTGCTTAGAATAATATTTCACTATTTATTTTGAAATCAATAAATTATTATCCATCTTTATTCTAATTCAAGCTTATAAAAAAAATTTTTTTATTGGTAATATTTATATAATGGCAATACTTAATGTACAGCATCAGGAGAATTCTCTATGAGGAATGGAAGAGTAGCATGGCTGCTCATCGGGCTCTTCGTCCTGGCAGCCTCGGCATCTGCAGCTGGCGAAGGGATCCCGCACCACATGGTCGTCAGCAGTCCCTGGATCAGTGCCGGCGGCAATACCGCCAGCATCAGCGTGCAGGTGTTCGATATCAACAACGAATCGGTCAGCGGGGCAGAAGTCACGCTGCAATGCCTGGATCCCACTCTGGGGAAAGTGAGTTCGCTCACCTACACCACGCGGTCCCCGGATGGACTCGCCATCAAGGATGGCCAGGTTCCTCTGTTCACCGCGAATAGTGTCAGTGGAAGAGCGAACGTATCCATCGCCGCCCGGAAGATGGTGAACGGCACACTCTATCAGATCGACCACGTCTACGAGCAAAAGATAGACCACGCGGAGCCGTACAAATACGGCTACCTGCTGTACAATCCATCCGCACCTGTGGATTCGATTACACCCATCACCATATGCATGGCCGACAGGTACGGCAACAGGATTGACAATGTGCGTGAGACGGATCTGGGATTGACACCCGAAGAGGTGAAGTTTACCGTCACCTCGCCGGGCGGTGAAGCACGCTTCGAGAACGGGGCTACGACAATCACCAGACCTGTCACCGTGGATGGCAATGTCACCGTGAACCTCCGGCTCTCCTCCCTGGAAGGGGAGCACTTCCTGGTGGTCTCCCCCAAGGTGGCCTCGGTGGGAGAGCAGCATCTGATAATCACGGGTATCGGATACCGCCCGGTCGCCATCATCGCTGACGTATCTCCGGCAGGCGATCCACCGAAAGTGCCTGCCGACGGCAAGAGCAAATTCACGGTCACCTTCCATGTCCACGACGCCTGGATGAATCCGGTCGCCCATCACCAGCTGGACATCACGACCTCGCTGCCGGGTGAGCCGGGGAAGTCCATCCTGACGAACTCCGAGGGGAACGTGATGATCACCTACGGCCCGAAGACCACGATTGGCACGATCACTATTAAAGCCCGATCCGCCGTCTACCCCGAGGTGAACTGTTCCCAGGTCGTCCAGTTCGTGAACACCGATCCCGTCTCCATGATGCTCACTGCAAGCCCGCAGTCCATGCCGAGCCTGGAGGTGAATCCCAACAGTTCCTCGAACATCATGGCAAAGGTGGTGGATTCTGCAGGAAATCCTGTACCGAACGAGACAGTAAGCTTTGTCCTTATTCCTTCCACCTACCCGGACTCGCAGGTCCATCAACCCTACCTCCTCAACTCGTCCACTGTATCGGACGAAGACGGATTCGCCATCGTGCGGTTCGTTCCGGGAGAATTTAAGGAGTATGGCTCCGTGGGCTTCGATCCCCAATCCAGAGCCGAATGCAGGATTCAGGCGACATGGCGCTCGAACGTCAGCAGCATCAAACTCGAGTGGCTGAACTACCCCTACCTCAGCGTGGACACATCCGTGCAGCCCCAGACAGTGGCCGTGAACAACACAACAGACATCACCATCCGCCTGAAGGGGGACGGCTACGCACTTCAGCCAAAGCCCATCGATGTGGTGCTGTGCATCGACCGGTCCGGGAGCATGCTCTACGACGATCCGGACCGGATGCACTCGGTGCGGGAAGCTGCAAAAGTGTTCGTTGACGAGATGGTCGCCCAGGACCGCGTGGCGCTCGTCACATTCGGACGGAACGGTTACATCTCCCGGCCAGGATACAACTCTGGAATATCTACCTCTGAAATCGACAACGCCTATGTGTATCCCAAGACATATTCGGCATATGCGACCATCGATAAATCCCTGAGCGCGGACTTTTCGTCTGTGAAGACTGCTCTGGATAGAATCGTCCCGGATTACGCGACACCCATGCGGTACGGCCTGTATCGATCGATAAACCATCTGGTCAGCTCCGGGAATCCCAGTTCGATCAAGGCAGTCGTGGTGCTGTCAGATGGCGACTATAACTACTACGGAGACCCCCTGGCTCGCGGAACCGGGTATACGGGTTACGATCCGGACGATTTTGGCGATCTCACATCGGCTTACTATAAATTCACCTCCCTTGGAACCGGCACATCCAGCAACCAGAATATGTCGAATTATGCCAGGAATAACAATATTATCATCTACTCCATCGGGTATGCGGATTCCCTGTCTTCCGGAGGAAGAAACACGCTTCGCATCCTTGCAGAGGGCAGCGGAGGCAAGTACTACAACGGGAGCGCTAGCAATATCGAGGACGTCTATAAAGCGATTGCCGGGGACCTGAAGCAGGAGGCCGGGGTGAACACCGCCATGAGCCTCTCGTTCGACAACGTGATGGTCAACAACATCTCCTGGTCCGGCGACAATGTGTTCCAGTATCAGTATGTAAATCCGGAATCGACGCGGATATACAGCTACAACGAGACCCATGAGGTGATACCCGAGCACTGCATCGACCAGACCCTGGACTGGAGCGATCGCACTCTGGACTTCAATATCGGGACCATTCATGTAGGCCAGGTGTGGGAGACGACATTCCGGATGAAGGTCCTGAAAGAGGGCAACATCAACGTCTTCGGCTCGGGATCCACTATCTCCTTCAACAATGGGACGGAATTCCTGGAACTTCCCGACACCTACATCACAGCCGTTGCAGCATTCAATGAGACCGGCATCACCACCTACAATCTGGAAGTGAGCAACCTGCACATAAGGAATCCCGACTCGATCCGGGACTTCGTCGAGATCGAGTGGGACACCACCTACACCGGGGACCTGAACCTCCCGGTGACGGAGGAACTGTCCTACTCCAACGACGGCGAGAAGACCTGGACGAAATTCTACAGCATCTCCACCAGTAACTGGTCCGATGACGGGAGCCTGATGAAGACCCGCACGGGGAACCTCGATATCCGGTACCTTCCGGAGGGGGAGTACGTGATCAGAGTCTATGCAACAGCTCCCGATGCCTACGACTCCTGGGCCAAGGTAGAGACCGTCTACACGACCAGCGGCAACTACATCAAACTGGAATAATTTTTTTGACAATGCATGCCTGGGAGGGGAAAAGCGTTCCCTTCCCGGCACATGCTTATCGGTTTTTTATCGCGCACGACCGAATCAGGCTCCCGATCCAGCGCAATATTTTCTATCAACCGGGCCGGAGCTTGACCGTAATCAGGATAGACCTTCGAATGAGAATTGTCACAACCGATATCGCATCAGACGGGTCTGACCGCAATCCGTAGTCGTTATGAAGAAGATCAGAGACGGACCCAGTGGGAATCGAACCCACGTCCCTGGGTCCGAAGCCCAGGAGGATA